>JAGRBM010000491.1 GCA_020434085.1 Chrysiogenia bacterium
CCGTGGCGGCACTCGCTTGGGCCGACAGGGCCTATCTCTCGGCATTTCAGGACTGGCGCGGCTGGCTCGAGCGCGACCAGATCGATGCCGCCGTCCTGATGAATTATTCGACCGACGATGCACTGGCGCTGCACATCACGCGGGCCGGGGTCGCCGCGGCAGCGGCCTCGAAGCGGGGGCAGGCGTGGACCGGGCTTGGGGCCTGGCTGTTTTCAAGCAGACCTGAACGGCTTCAGCGACAGATGAATGACGCAAAAACTGCACAATCGGATGCCATAGTGCTCTTTTCCTACGACCGGATCATCGAATCGGAAGCTCTCTCGAAATCCCTGCGTCGCCAATAGGGTCGGGTGTCCTGAAATGGGTGAACAGGCATTCACCCACCTGGATCCGATCACCGGGCCCTGTCGAAACTTTGATAAACAGGTAAAATCATAACTTGTCGTTTCGAACAAATCCGTCCACGATTGGACCGGGCGGCAGACCGCTTAGGACATGAGGATACGATTGAATGGACAAGGAAGCCCTCCGCGAACTCAAGGCCATCAACAAGAATCTGGAGATGGCGACTCGCCTTCTGGCACAGCTACTGGTGGACGGGAAAGGCGTTGTTGAAGGCGCCCCCATCCTGCGCAAGATGGGCATGATGCCCGCTGAAATTGCAGAAGTTTTCGGCACCACGGCCAACACCGTGCGTGTGGCTGTTTCCCAGCAGAAGACCCGCAAGAAGCGCGGTCCGAAGGCCAAGGACCCTGCCGCCAAGAAGACCAAGAAGAAGACGCGCAAGACCAGGTAAGACATTCCCGCCACGGCAGGTATGCTGGCCCGCACTGACTTGCAGGAGGCCGCGACCGTGCTCCAGAAACTCAAGACCCCATTTCGCTGGTGGTTGGGCGTTGTCTTTCTGAGCGCCGGTATCGGTCACTTCGTCAGCGCCGATTTTTTTCTCGAGATCATGCCCGAGTGGATCCCCTTCCACGAGGCCTGCGTCTACCTCTCCGGCATCGCAGAGATCTCTCTTGGAACCGCGCTGCAGATCCCGAAGTTCCGCCGCCAGGCCGCGTGGGGAATCATTGCTCTGCTGGTTGTGGTCTTTCCCGTGAACATCAACATGGCCCTGACCGGGCAGACCCAGCTTCAACATGCCCCCGATTTCCTGCCCCCGATCTCCGAAGCGGGCCTGTGGGTTCGCCTTCCCATCCAGTTCATTCTGATGGCCTGGGCGTGGTGGTACACCCGCGAGGAAACCGCCGCCGAATCGCCCGCTGAACCTCCTGCATCCGGGGCGTGAGGCCGGTCACGCCGGCGGTGGCTCGTTGAATCTATACTTGCGCCCATGACTCCGGGAGGAAAAAACCTGACAAGAATAGTGGCGCTCTGCCTGCTGCTCGCGCCCTCGGGCTGCGGCGTGCGCGTGCGCATGGATTACTGGGTGGGGCGAAGCGTCGATCAGCTCCAGCGTGACGAGGGGCTCCCGAAAGTCGTGATGGCGTTTCCCGACGGCACCAAGGCGTATCGGTATTGGGGCGCTTATCAGCAACAGGGTGTCGATTCGGAAAATTCCATGCGCGTGCTCTGCGTGTCGGAAAAGCTGGATATTTGGGATGGGTGTGCTGCCAAGTACATGGACAGCGATGCCTACCATCTCTGGCGAAAAGGACGCCTTCCCAGTGACAGCGACTACGAAGTTGAGGATCACCGAACTTACTACGTTGATGTCTCAGGCAGGATCGTGGGCTGGTTGTTCAAGGAAAAGGCTGCCGGCAGGTCACCCAGCTACAAGTACGGGCCGAAAACCGAAGAAGGCTTTGCGTTGATCAAGGGCTACTTGAGCCGGGAGCGCGCCTGGCTTGAAGGGCAGGGAAAGCCCGATCCCGAGCGTCCGCCGCGGGGGAAACTGCGGCCGGATATTTTTGACTACGACACTCAGCCAATCGAAGAGGAAGAGTCTTCGCCGGTGAGCGATTTCGTCGCCGAAGATGTTCCGGGTGGTCTGTATTCTGCGGGCAAGGGAGTTCGGAATACCCTGCGTGCCATTGTTCCCGGCACGCAGCCGGATTCGGGCGAAGAGAACAAGTCGAGCGACGCCGAATTGACCGAGCCCTAACCCACCTTCTTGCGCCGCCCCTTGAGGAAATCCACCAGCAGGTACTCGCCCAGGCGGTCGGGGTGGGTGTAGAAGGCGCGGCCCTTGTTGATGCGCGAGAGTTCGTTGATGAAGCCCACCAG
>JAGRBM010000492.1 GCA_020434085.1 Chrysiogenia bacterium
CACGTCCGAGGACCGACTGAATGACCAAGCGCGTTGTCGAAAAGACCTACTCGAATCTGGAGTCCATGACGATCAACATGGGCCCCCAGCATCCCTCCACGCACGGGGTGCTGCGCATTATCCTGGAACTCGACGGCGAAATCGTCACGGGCCTTGAGACGGTGGTCGGCTATCTGCACCGCGCAAAGGAAAAGCACGGCGAGTTCAAGACGTACCACCAGTTCATCCCCTACACCGACCGGATGGACTACCTCTCGCCGATGAGCAACAACACGGCCTACGTGATGACCGTGGAGAAGGCTCTGGGCATCGAGATCACGCCGCGCTGCAAGTATCTGCGCACCCTGCTGTGCGAGCTGGCGCGCATTTCCTCGCACCTGCTGGCGGTCGGCACCGGCGCGCTTGAACTTGGCGCCATGACGATCTTCATGTGGGGCTTCACCGAGCGCGAGAAGCTCTACGACATTTTCGAGTTCATCTCCGGCGCGCGCTTTACGGTGTCCTACATGCGCGTGGGCGGCGTGATGCGTCCCGATTATCCCGAGTGGCGCGCGCGCGTGCGCGAGTTCCTCAATGGCTTCCTTCCCGTCGTCGACGAGATGGAGGCGATGCTCAACGAGAACGAGATTTTCCTGGAACGCCTCAAGGGCATCGGCATCGTCTCCGGCGAGGACGCGATTTCCCTGGGCCTTTCGGGTGCTTCCTTGCGCGGCTCGGGCGTGGACTGGGACATCCGCCGCGACACGCCGTATCTGGCCTACGAGGAAGTGGATTGGGAAGTGGCCGTGGAGACGGCGGGCGACTGTCTGGCGCGTTACTTCGTGCGCATCAAGGAAATGCGCGAGGCGCACCGGATTTGCTGCCAGGTGCTTGACCTTCTCGAGCGCCATTCCAGCGATCCCGTCAATATCGACAATCCCAAGGTGATCTTCCCGCCGAAGGAGCGCGTGAAGAAGTCGATGGAGGATCTGATCCATCACTTCCTGCTGGCCTCCGAGGGGTTCAAGGTTCCCGAAGGCGAGGTTTATCACTCGATCGAGGCGCCGAAGGGCGAACTGGGTTTCTACCTGATGGCCGATGGTGGGCCGAAGGCTTACCGCCTTGGCATCCGAAGCCCCAGCTTCACGAACCTGCAGGGCCTGAATTCGATGTGCCAGGGGATGTTGCTGGCCGACGTGGTGGCGATTATCGCGAGCCTCGATCCCGTGCTCGGCGAAGTTGATCGCTGACGGGAGGCGCACTGCTTTGCTGTGGTTCATCGGCGGATCGATTGTCTTTCTGGTGCTGCACCAGGCTCTTGAGGGCTCGCTGGTGCAGGGCGAGAAAGCCGTGTTGAGGAAGTTCCAGTGGGACATGGGGACGGCGGTGCTGCTGGCCGGGTTGGTCGTGGCGGCGATGGTGATGACGGTGCTCGATTTGGACTGGCGGGCGCGGTTCGGGCCGGTGGTCCTGCTGGGCGGGCCGATTGTTCTGGTGGGGATAGCGGTGTTTGCGTACCTGAGCTATCTGGTTTACTCGGGGAAGTGCGACACCGCAGCCGACCGCGAACCCCGG
>JAGRBM010000493.1 GCA_020434085.1 Chrysiogenia bacterium
CATGGGCACGAACGGCCAACTCGATGCGGCCCTCGGCCACGAGCGCCAGGTCCTTGGGATTCTTGAGCGCCGAGAAAATCTCCTGCGCGTCTTTGAGATCCCTTGCCGCCGCATCGAAGTCGCCGGTATCGGCGTGCAGCTCGCTGCGGTAGGCGTGCAGGTAGCCGCGGTACTGCTTGAGCTCGGGTTTTTCTTCGAGCAGTTTCTCGGCGCCCTCGAAATACTCGGACGCTTCATCGAGCAGTCCCATCCGCACGGTCAGGTTGCCCAGGTTGCACAGCAGCGAAACCTCGTAGGGCACGCGCCCCAAGTCGCGCATGATCGCCAGCGCCTGGTCGAAGTAGTGCTCGGCATTGATGTAGTGGCCGCGGTCCTGATAGAGCGCGCCCAGATTCAGGTAAATCAGCCCGACGCTCTGCCAGTCTTCCTGTTTCTTCGAGAGTTCGTAGGCCTCCAGGTAGGCATCGGTGGCGGGCTCGACTTCGTGGCGAAGCTGGTGGGCGGCGGCCAGAGATTGCAGCGTCGAAATGATGCCGCGCGCGGATTTGCTCTTGCGGTAGTGGGCGAGCGCCTTGTGGAAGGAAGCGATCGCCTCCTTGAGCTCGCCCAGGTAGAACTCGGCCTGCCCCAGCGAGTAGTGGAGCAGGGTCTCTTCTTCGGGATCGTGGCCTCCGCTCTCGAGCAGGTCGCGCAGCAACTTTGCCGCATCGCCGTAGCGGCCCGAGCGCAGCATGAGGTTTGCCAGCGCCACCGAGATGCGAAAGCGGAAGTGCTCGCCTTCGTCCGCGGCGCGCGCGGCCAGTAGCGCTTCCTGCGCCTGCCCGTAGCGGCCCAGGTGCAGGCGGCAATAACCGATGCGGTAGAAAAGCTCGGCGCGAAGATCACCGGCGGCTGGAACCTCCAGCGACTCGAGCAGCGAGAGCGCCCCGGCGTAATCGCCGCGGTCGATCCGCTCCTCGACCTCCTCGGGCAGGCCCTCGATTTCGGGCTCCTCGGCCAACGCACTCTCTCCTCAGGCAGGTGAGGGATAGTGTATCACAGGTGTCCGGGATTTCGGACAGGGGAGGATTTGGCACAGAGGGCGCAGAGATCACGGAGGCCGGATTTGAACCACAGATGGCCACGGATGCACACAGATCGGATTTAACTCCTGAGTCTTCAAAATCCGTGTTCATCTGCGGCCATCTGTGGTTCCAGATTTCTTCTCTCCGTGATCTCTGTGCTCTCTGTGGCAAAAATATCTGTCCCTTGGACCCCGCTGTTTCCCGAATTATGATTCCTGAGTCAGTTTCAGCCGGACTCCCGCGGGCGGGGGCCGGGGAGTTGGAGGATTGTCATGAAACTCGATCTCGAAAAGATGCTCGACCGGGTCGAGAAGGGTCACTGGGACGTCAACGACTTCGACTGGTCGGGCAAGACGAAGCTCCAGCTCTCACGCGAGGACGAGATCCGCGTCTGCCAGCACTTTCTCAATCTCTCCTACATCGAACGCATGGCCGCCGCGCTCTTCCTCTCGCTTTCCGAGCGCATGGAAGATCCGACCGTGAAGGCGATCTACAAGAACTTTCACAAGGACGAAGTGCGCCACGCCCAGGCCATGGCGCGTCTGCAGGATTACTTCGACGTTCACGCCTACAAGACCTACCTGCCCAGCAAGGCGATGATGGCGTTCTTTCCCTACTTCGTGAGCTCGCTCGATACGATGAACCCGGCCTTTGCCAACAGCGCCGTGACCATCGGCGAGCTCTTCCTCGACATCGCGCTGCTGCGCGCTTTGAATGACTACGTCGAGGACCCGCTCAGCCGCGCCGTCATCGAGAAGGTCAACCAGGACGAGTCGCGCCACGTCACCATGGACTTCTACATGTCCGAGTACTGCTCGGACCACATCATGAAGCCAAAGAAGAAGAGCCGCCTGCCGGCGCTCTTCAACCGCGACGTGTGGGGCACGACCATCTGGGGGCAGGGCTTTGGATTCGACGTGTTTCTGGAGCCCATGTCCTACCTCGACAAGGGCAGCGTGCGGCAGAAGGAAGCACTCATGCGCCTGCGCCGGCTCTATGGCAAGCCCGAGCTCTCGAGAAATCCCGCGGTCAAGCAGTTCAACGATTTCATCGCTTCCCTGGAGAGCCCCCGCGGCCGCAGGATCGCCGAGACCGTTCGCCGCGCCATCAAGGCGGGCACCGGGGTCGACCTCGGCTTCATGAGCATCGTTGCCAGCGAAAACATGAGCAAGGGCTCCGGGGACACCGCCGCCCATCCCAAGAGCGCGGTGGAAATGGCCGCGGAAATCTTCGAGAACTGACGAAACAATATGTCGGCCCGTTCGATCCTTCGACGAGCTCAGGACGAACGGGAAGGGTGCTCGACAATGAGTATGCTGTCTGGGTACCGTTCGTCCTGAGCCTGTCGAAGGACGAAGTCGGAGGGCAATGGCCCACACAAAGAGCGGCCCCGGACGGGGCCGCTTTTGATTGAGCCTCTTACTTCGCCTTCTTTGTCTTCTTTTTCGCCTTCGGTGCGGCACGCGCTTCTTCGA
This sequence comes from Chrysiogenia bacterium, assembly GCA_020434085.1. Lineage (NCBI taxonomy): Bacteria > Pseudomonadati > Chrysiogenota > Chrysiogenia > Chrysiogenia bacterium. The sequence continues at coordinate 2,540 of JAGRBM010000493.1, forward strand.
GGGCGCGCTCGACGAGCGCCTGCACGGCCCATTGTTTGACCTCGTAGGCCTCGTCCTTGCTCAGGCGCAGGACGTCGTTGCAGACGACCATGGCCTCGATACCGATGAAGACCGCGAGCGCCGAGCGCAGGCGCTCGTAGGCCTTGCGGCTGAGCTCGCCCTTGACCGGGGCCAGGGCTTCCTCAAGCAGCGGGGTGCGCCGGTTCTGGCGCACCGGCGTCTCGCGGTCCTCGGCGCCCTGGCGAAGGGAGTAGGCGAGCGAGGCGCGGAACTGCGTCTCATTGCCGTAGGTAAATTCGTGCAGCAGGCCCTCGACCTTCTGCGCGCGCGCGGCGGCGTCGGTCGAGGTGTCCCCGGCAAAGAACTCCTTTGGATCGGGCATTCCCTCATCGAGTGGCGCCTCGCAGAGCAGGGCTTCGAGCGTGGGGAAGTAGCGATAGGCCGTCGCGCGCGAGACCATGGCCTCGTCGGCGATCTCTCCCATGTTGGGGGCGCGCCCCTCCTTGAGCAGGCGCGTCGCCGCCAGCAGGAGGTCCTTGCGCGTGCGGTGGCGCTGGTTGGTGCGTGCCACAAGCTACTCCTGGGGAAGCTGCGCCATCAGCGAGGGGAAATCGAGCCAGACCTGCTCGGACTTGAGCTTCGTGTCCTCGCCGAACTCCACGACGTGAAGCAGGCGGAACTTGAGCGGGCGGTTCCTGCCCTCGATGCCGAAGGGGCGCCCGGGGGCCTTGCCGCTCCACTCGGATTCGTCGACCAGGAAGTTCTCCCCGTAGAAGCGCCGAATCGTTTTCACCTTGCCGTCCGAAAGGTCGCCGAAGAGCGTCGCGTAGAACTGGCGCATGTCCTCGTGGCTGGTGGTCGGGCCGGTCGGCCAGCCGATGATGTCGTGGCGCGCGCCCTCGGCGAGCGTGCCGAGCACGCCCTCGATGTCGTCGCGTTCCTCAAAGCCGAAGTGCTCGTCCATCCGCTGATCCATCTGTTCCTTGCTCATTGCCATGACCTGGTTTCCTCACTTGGAAGTGTCTGTCGAACGAGGCCGATGTTATGTAAGACACTAGTCTCATGTCAAGACTACAGTCCAGAATCTGGACTGTGCCACAAAAAAGCGGCCCCGCCTCTGGTTCGAGGCGGGGCCGGTTTGGCTCTTCGTTCGGAGCCGCGCCTAGCCGGCCATGTGGTAGGGGTTGAACGGGGCGTTCTGCACGCCCTCGGCGCTGAGCGCGCGGGCGAACTGGCGGCGGCCGATCTCGCTGGCGATGCGGCTGCCGCCGGGAACGGCCTTGCGCACGGTGTCGGCGGCGAAGACGAAGGGGAAGATCGCCGGCGCAAAGAGCGGCCAGCCGGTCGAGCCCTTCATGCCCATGAGCTCGTAGAGCTTCTTGCCGGACGAGAGATAGAAGAATCCGGTCGAGACGTTGATGTCCACGAGGTCGAGGAACTTGCCCCACAGGCCTTCGTCTTCGTGCATCTTCGCGGTGAAGGTCGCGCGGGTCAGTACGGCCGCGCGCTCGTCGAAGCGGAAGCGGATGAGCGCGGCAAGGCGCCCGAACATGCGGAAAACGTCGTGGAAGCTGGTCGGGTTGAGATCGTCCACCACGCCGATGACAAAACCGTGGTAGCGCCAGAAGTGGATCACCGCTTCCATCTCCGAGCGCGAGATGCGCGCGCCCATGCCGCGCAGCAGGTAGGAGTGCACGGCCATCATCCCGACGTTGGCCCCGCACATGTCGATTTGCGGGATGGGAACGCCGAGCTCTTCAACATTCCACTCGGGGTTTGCGATCAGGTGATGGCGCAGCAGGGAGTGGAGCACGCGCACGCGCACGGTGGTCTTGAACCCTTCGCCGAAGCGGTCCATGGCGCCGGGTTGCTGGACTTCCATGCGCCACTTGGAAGTTTCTTTCAGGCGCCGCGCGACGGTCTTGTCGCTGAGCGAACCCGTCATGTAGAGCGGCATGCCCGCGTTGGCGTTGATGTAGGTCTGGGAGAATGCCAGCCGCATGGTGAGCCAGCTCAGGAATGCGTAGCGCCGCATCACGGCAGCGCCTTTTTCGATCATCCTGCGATCGACCCACATGGGCGTGGAATCGAGTTCCTTGAAGAGCGCCTTGAGTTCTTCGGGCGCGTTCTCGACCGCCTCGATGCCCTCGTTGAGCGCGGTGTCGAGCATCTTGCGCGCGACCGCGTAGCCGAGTTTGGGATAGAGCGCCGCAAAGGCGTCCGAGAGTGGATCGCCCACCAGGGTGAGCTGGCGCGCGCGCTCGACGTGGCCTGGCTCGGGGGCGTAGCGCTTTGCGAGCAGGGCGAAGGGCCCGGTCTTGAGCGCCGATTTCTCCCCGCCATAGGGATCGAAGTGACGACTCGGCACGAGATCGGGATCGACGTCGGCCAGGCTCATGCGCTTTGCGCGGTTTTTTTTCTGTGCGGGTCGCTTCTTGATCGAGACGAGGTTGTCCGTAGTCGCTTGCTCCATGGTGATGCTCCTGTAAGTCGACTCAGCCTGAATTGTGTGCCTGTTCCTGCAGCGGCAGCCGGCAGGAAGCAGGGCGGGGGCCGATTGGTCTGGGTTCCCGGAAACAGCGTTCTCGGGCCCGGCGGCGCCCTTACCCGGCAGGCGTCCATAGAGTATACAAGTAAATACTTGGATTCTACTTGGATCACGGAGAGACCCATGGGACGGCGTAAAACCAGCAAAAAAGCGGTCAGAAAGCCCAAACAGGGCAGGTCGCGCGCGACGGTGGAGGCCATTCTCGAAGCAACTGCTCAGATTCTGGTGGAGCGCGGTTACGCCAAGACCACCACCAATCACATCGCGGGGCGCGCCGGCGTGAGCGTGGCGAGCTTCTACGACTACTTCGAGAACAAGGACTCTGCCGTCACCGCCGTGGCGGCCCGCATGGCCGAGAAAACCCGCAGCCACGCCATGGAGAGCGCCCGCTCGCTCATGCACCTGCCGCCCCTGCAGATGCTGCGCGGGTGGCTGGGCGCGATGAGTGACTTCGCCCTGGAGAACGCCGCCCTGCTGCGCACCTTCGTGCTGGAGGCATCCTTCGTCTGGCGCGCCCCCCAGGTGCGCGGCGCCGCCATGGACCTGGTGCGCGAAGCGCAGCCCTACGTTTTTCGCCAGCAGAGCGTCCCCCACGAGTGGCTCACCGAAGAGCGCCTCATGCTCATCACCGTCACCGCAGGCTCGGCCATTCTGCAGATCACCGCCGATCCGGGCATGGCGGAAAAGCGCGAAGAACTGCTCGAGGAACTCACGCGCATGATTACGGGCTACATCGCGATGACGGCGATGGCGCTGCAGAAGCGATCGTGAATCCCATCCCTGCTCCCCTTGCGGGGGAGCTGTCGCCGAAGGCGACTGAGGGGGACGTGCAGTTGGCGATCAGCATCTGAATGTACGAGCTCCGGTACCGGCACCCCCTCAGCCCGGCTTTGCCGGACAGCTCCCCCGCGAGGGGAGCAGGGAGCGATAAATACTTCGCACACAAAAAAGCCCGCTGAGAGAACTCAGCGGGCTTTTCTTTTTCTTGGTGCCCAGGACTGGAGTCGAACCAGCACTCCCGTTAAAGGAACTAGATCCTTAGTCTAGCGTGTCTACCAATTTCACCACCTGGGCAGAATCTTGTTTGTTATTGCGCGGGGGTCTCCGCCTCCGCGGGGGCTTCGTCGGCCGGCGGCTCTTGAGCGGCGGCTTCGGGGGCGCTTTCGCCTTCGGCAGCGGCCTCGGCCGGAGCCGCTTCGCCTTCGGCCGCGGCATTGGTCGCAGCTTCAGCCGGAGCGGCCTCTTCAGCGGCGGCCTGATCTTCGGTCGTCGCCGGCTGCGTGGCGGCCGGGGGCGTGTCGGGCAGGTCGCCCACCACCGAGCTCGAACCCGCCTCGGCGCCGCCGAGGATGGTCAGGCTGATGGAGGTGAACATGAACACTGCCGCGGCAATGGTCGTCAGCCGGGTCATGAACTTGTTGGCGCCCGCCGCACCGAGCACCGAGCCCGAGCTGCCACCAAAGGAGGTGCCCATGTCGGACTGGCCGGTCTGCAGAAGCACCACCAGAATCAAAAAGGCGGCGACGATGACGTGCAAAACTGTGATCAGTGTTTCCATACGTATTAAAACCCGCGCAACGCCAAACCCGCGACGCGAGGCGCAATTAACTAGCCAATTCTACAAGGGTTGTAAAGGACTCGACCTGAAGACTCGCGCCGCCCACCAGGGCCCCGTCGACCCCTACGGTGGCGTAGATGTCCGCAGCGTTCTCAGGCTTGACCGAGCCGCCGTAGAGGATTCTCAGGTCCTGCCCCACGCCGAAGCCCGCTTCCAGGTATTCGCGGATCTGGGCGTGAGCTTCGGCAATCTGGGCGCTCTGGGCATTTACGCCGGTTCCGATGGCCCAGACGGGCTCGTAGGCGATGATGATTCTCTCGAAATCGGCTGGTTCGAGGCCCAGCAGGCTGCCGCGGAGCTGCTCCTCGACGATCATCTTGGTGATGCCCTTCTCGCGCTGGGGAAGGGTCTCCCCCACGCAGAGGATCACCTCGAGCCCCGAGGCAATGGCGTGCTTGAGGCGCTTGTTGATGATGTCGTCGGTCTCGCGAAAGAGCGCGCGGCGCTCGGAATGCCCCACGATGGTGAAGCTGCCGCCGACGTCCTTGAGCATGGTGGGGGAGATCTCGCCGGTGAAGGCGCCCTCGTCTTCCCAGCAGATGTTCTGGGCGCCAAGGCGCACGGGAGAGCCCTCCACGCACTGGCCGACGGCATGCAGGTAGCAGGCGGGCGGCGCCAGCCCGACGGTGACGCCGCCTGGAATCCCGTCCACGCCGAGTTTCTCGCGAATCCCCTGGCCCAGCGTCACGGCCGACTTGAGGGCCGTGGGATTCATCTTCCAGTTTCCGACAATCAGCTTGGCCATGGATCTCCCCGCGCTCCCCCGCCAGGTGGTCGCTAGATGTGGCGTCCTACGTACGCCGCCAGTTCGATGAGGCGGTAGGAGTATCCCACTTCATTGTCATACCACGCAACCACCTTGGCAAGGTGATCGTCGGCCACCTGGGTGCACAGCGAATCGAAGATGCACGAGTGGGGATCGCCCAGCAGGTCGCGTGAGACCAGCGGTTCGTCGGTCCAGCGCAGGATCTTGTCGAGGTCGCTGTTCGAGCGGCGTTTGACCGCCTCATTGATCGACTCGACGCTGACGGGATCGCGGGTCTGCACGGTGAGATCGAGCAGCGAGACATTGGGGGTGGGCACGCGCACGGCGTAGCCGCTGAGACGGCCCTTGAGGTGCGGGAGCACCAGGCCCACAGCCTTGGCCGCGCCCGTCGAGGTCGGGATCATGGAGAGCCCGCCCGCACGCGCGCGGCGCCAGTCCTTCTTGTGGGGCGAGTCGTGCATGTTCTGGTCGTTGGTATAGGAATGCACCGTCACCATCAGGCCGCGCTCCATGCCGAATTCCTCGTGGAGAACATGGGCCAGCGGTGCCAGACAATTGGTCGTGCACGAGGCATTCGAGACGACGAGGTCGCTTGCTGGGTCGAAGGTCTTCTCGTTGACGCCGAGCACGATGGTCGGCACGCCTTCGCCCTTGGGCGGGGCCGAGAGCAACACGCGCTTGGCCCCGGCGTCCAGGTGCTTCTGGGCCAGCTCCTTCTTGAGCATCAGGCCCGTGCATTCGAGCACGATGTCCACGTCCAGTTCCTTCCAGGGAAGCTGGGCGGGATCGGCGATCGAAGTGTAGCGAGCGGCGTGCGTGCCGATGTGGAGGGTATCTCCCTCCAGTCGCACTTCATGGGGAAAACGCCCGTGGACCGAGTCATAGCGCAACAGGTGGGCCATCTGCTCGGCATCTGCGAGGTCGTTGATGCCCACGATCTCCACGTCGGGGAGGTCCGGATCGTCGAGCCAGCAGCGGGTGACAACGCGCCCAATGCGACCAAAGCCATTGATGGCGACGCGAATCTTGCTCATCGGAAAGCTCCTTAGCGCGGCCCGTCCGGCATTGCCGCGGCGCGGCGACGCGGGTCGCTGGCGCTACTTTGCCACCAAGGCGCGCGGAGTCAACACGCAGTCGCGTAGAAGTAACAGGAACCTGCGGGGTTTGGCTTGGCAAACTTGTGTTTGGGGTGAAAGCACCCCGGAATTCCCGGGAGCCTGAGCAGTCGTGATCGTAGACGTGGACGTGCTCGTGCTCGATTCCGGCAGCGGGGCTGCCGTGGAGCATTGGCGCCAGGCGCACCGCTTTCGAGTGCGTGCACGAGCACGATCACGTTTACGACGGCCACGGCAATGTCAGAAGCTGGGGATGAATGCGATCCGCGAGCGGGCTGACGGTAGGTTGTCAATCCAGCGCCGGCAGCCCGTCGATGCTCGTGTGGTTGTTCTTCCGCTGGTAGTCGGCGATGCCGCCTTCGCCCTTTTTGGCGGCCCACTTGGTGAGCTGTTCGCGCTCGCCCTTGAATTCGTAGAAGGGCACCGCGTAGCCGCAGGAGGTCTGCACGCGGGTGAGCTCAACTTCGACGATGCTGCGCGCGCCCTGCAGGCCTGCGAACTCGCCTGCGAGTTTCTCGTAACCGGGCGTCCCCACCGGGTGGGCCGTGCCCGTTCCAAAGAGTCGCAGGATGTTGGGCGGTCCCTCGAAGGCGCACATCATGATGGTGATGCGCCCGTTCTCTTTTAGATGGGCAATGGTCTCGGCGCCGCTGCCGGTCAGGTCGAGGTAGGCGACCCGCGTCTCCGAGAGCACCCGGAAGCTGTCGAGGCCTTTGGGCGAGAGGTTCACGTGCCCCTCGCCCGAGAGCGGCGCGGTGGCGACGAAGAACATCTTCTGGGCGTCGATGAAGGTGCGGATCTTTTTGTCGATTTTGCTGAAGACTTCCATGGCTAATTCCCCGCGCGCTGGTGAGCGCCATTGTTGCCGGTGGGGGCTTGGCTTGCCAAACCCTGCTGCGTTGTGATTTCTGATTTCGTCCACGTCCACGTCCACGTCCACGTCCACGTCCACGGCCACGGCCACGGACGCTTCGCGTCTTATTCGTTTGTCGTGGACGTGGACGGATTCTGTGCCTTGCCTCGCCGCGTCCCATGCGCCACTTTCCCCGCATGAGCGTGCTCGCCGAAAACCTTGCCGCCATCGACTCGCGCATTGCCGCCGCGTGCGCGAGGTGCGGGCGGGATCTTTCGGGGGTCCGGCTCGTGGCGGTCAGCAAGACCCACCCGGCGGCGATGATCGCCGAGGCCTGGGAGAGCGGCCAGCGCGTCTTTGGCGAGAGCTACGGGCAGGAACTGCGCGACAAGGCCCGCGAGCTGGCCGGGCTCTCCGGGATTGAATGGCACTTCATCGGGCACCTCCAGAAGAACAAGGTAAAATACGTCGTCGGAAACGCCGCGCTCATTCACTCGGTCGACTCCGCGGAGATCCTGGACGCCGTGGCAGGCCGCGCCGCCCGCGAAGGGCTTACCCAGGACATTCTGCTGGAGTTCAACCTCTCGGGGGAGGCGGCGAAGACCGGGGCCCCGCCGGAGGAATTCGAACACCTCGTCACCCGCGCCCGGCAGAGCGAGGGCGTGCGGCTCAAAGGCCTGATGACCATGGCCCACGCCCCCGGAGATGCGGCGGATGAGGGGGCCGTCCGGGCCACCTTCCAGCGCTTGCGCGAACTGGCAAAATCCCCTATTATCAGGGACATAGAGCGGATCGAGCTCTCCATGGGCATGAGCGCCGACTTCGAAATCGCCATCGAAGAGGGCGCGACCTTGGTCCGGGTTGGATCTGCCATATTTGGTTCCCGCTCTTACGCCTGATTCTTTCCTTCTGTGTCCCACCCATCTTTTGCCGGATTGGAGTACGCTGTACTTTCGATTCGAGAGAGCTGAAATGCTGAGTAACGACGACATCATTGGATTCATCGGCGGCGGCAACATGGCCGAGGCCATGATCCGCGGCCTGATTGCCTCGAACGTGGTTTCGAAAGAGCGCATCCGCGTCTCCGAGCCCTTTGCCGCGCGACGCACCCACCTGAGCGATGCCTACGGCATCGAGGTGAGCGAGAAGAACTCCGCCGTGGCCGACGTGGCCACCGTGCTGGTGCTGGCAGTCAAGCCCGACATGGTCGCCGCCTGTCTTGAAGAGGTCGAAGCCATGGGGCCGGCCGACCAGGTGCGGGTCTCCATTGCCGCGGGCGTGCCGCTCTCGGTGATCTGTCCCAAACCAAAGGCGCGGGCCTGCGCGCGCGTGATGCCCAACACCCCGGCGCTTGTGGGCGCCGGGGCCTCGGCCGTGCACTTTTGCGGCTGCGACGAAGCCCAGCGGGAAAAAGTCCTCTCGGTGCTCAAGGCGCTGGGCCCCACGGTGGTCGAAGTGGCCAAGGAAGAATTGCTCGATGCTGTGACGGGGCTCTCAGGCTCGGGACCCGCCTATGTGTTTGAATTTATCGAAGCCCTCTCCGACGGCGGCGTGCGGATGGGGCTTTCGAGGGCGCAGGCCCTCGAACTGGCGGCCGCCACGGTGGAGGGGGCCGCGCGCATGGTGCGGCAGACCGGCACCCACCCGGCCCAGCTCAAGGACCAGGTGACCTCGCCGGGCGGCACGACGATCGCCGGCTGCGCGGTGCTCGAAGCCCACGGCTTCCGCTCGGCAGCCATCGAGGCCGTTACCGCCGCGGCACAAAGAAGCAAGGAACTTGGAAAACCCAAGGGGTAAGTTTTCAGCGCCGGACAGGTGACCGGCAGGAGGGTTAGCCGTCATGCGAATGACGCCAATGGAAATTCAGCAGAAGGAATTCGCCAAGAGTATCTCGGGATACTCCGTGCGCGAGGTCCGCAACTTCCTCGAGATGATTGCGACGATCTACGCCGAGACCATGGGCGACTTCAACGAGCTCAAGGAAGAACTCAGCCGCAAGGACACCGAGCTCTCCCAGCACAGAGAGCGCGAACAAAACCTGCGCGAGACCATCATGATGGCGCAGAAGGTCGCCGAAGACCTGCGCAAGGGCGCCCAGCGCGAGGCAGAGCTGACCACCGCCGAGGCGAACCTTCGCGCCGACGAGATCGTCAAGAACGCCCACAACCGCATGGCCGAGCTTCAGCGGCAGATCCAGGATCTCAAGCGCCAGAGAGTGCAGGCCCAGCAGGAACTCAAAGCCGTGCTGGAGACCCACTACAAGCTTCTCTCCGTCGACGTCGACGCCGCCAAGAAGAGCGACGAAGCCGAAGCCAACCTGGCCTACATACCGGCGGGCGGGCAGAAGAAGTAGGGGAATTGCTTCGGACGCTGCTATCGGATGAGCTAGAAACCGTTCTTCGTATGCATACTGCACTATTCCGATGGCACGTACTACGTCGGACATACCGACAATCTTGAGAATAGAATCTCCGAACACCAGCAGCGGGAGGTACGGGGTTACACGTATTCACGCCGACCGGTTCAGTTGATCTGGCATCAGGAATGCGTGCAGCGCGCTGAAGCCTTGGAAGCCGAGCGCCAGATCAAGGGTTGGAACCGCGCCAAGAAAGAAGCGCTGGTTCGTGGTGACTTTGTAATGATTGCTCGGCTCGCGAGTCGCAGCGGTGCCGGCCTGGCCCTTCGAGACGCCTTGCTGCGCAAGGCTCCTCAGGGCGAACGGGGCGGGGCTGCGGGAGATAGAGAGGAGACCTGGTGTCCCACTACACCCAGAGCATCCGGGCGCTCCTGCCGCAACCACTTGAGCGTCCGTTGCGGCGGGCCTACTGGCGGCTCCGCACCTTGAGCATGTGGGGAAGGCAGCGTTCCTGCACGTGTTGCGGGTTGGGATTTCGCGCGTTCCTTCCCGGCGGCGACAGCCTGCGTCCCGACGCGCGCTGCCCGGCGTGCGGCGCGCTCGAACGCCACCGCCTGCTTGCGCGCTATCTCGAAACGCAAACCGATCTGCTCCGCGGCGAATTTCGCGTCCTCCACCTGGCGCCTGAACCGGCGATTTCACTGGTACTCGAGAGAAACCGCTCGCTGGATGTCGTCCGTGCTGATCTGCAATCGGCCTGGGCCGATCATCATGTGGATGTGACGGACCTGCCCTTTGAGAGCAATTCGTTCGATGTGGTGCTGTGCCTGCATCTGCTCGAACACATTGAAGATGAGGCCGCCGCGTTGCGTGAGCTTTTGCGCGTGATGAAGCCCGGTGGCTGGGGTGTGATTCACTCGCCGGTAGAGTGGGCGCGCGAGTACACCTATGAGGATTCGACGATTACATCCGCCGATGAGCGGCTTAAAGCGTTTGGTCAGAGCGATCATGTGCGCATTTATGGCGCCGATTACCCCGAGCGCCTGCGTGCGGCGGGTTTCGAAGTAAGTGTCTGTCCCTACGCGGAGCAGCTCGGCGAAGCAGCCGTCGAAAAATTCGGACTGGAACCTGGTGAGCGCCTGGTTCTCTGCCGGCGGCCCACTGCAGAATCGGCGGGTTGATTCGTGTCCTACTACACCCAGACCCCGGACGGCATCGTCCTCAGCCTCCACATCCAGCCCCGCGCCAGCCGCGAGGGCGTCGTCGGCCTCCATGGCGAGGCGCTGAAGGTTGCGCTCAAGGCCCCGCCGGTGGACGGCGCGGCCAACGAAGCGCTGATCAGATTTCTCTCGAAAAAACTCGGCGTTCCCAAAAGTGCCTGCGAGCTCGTCTCCGGCCAGAGCTCACGCGCCAAGCGCGTGCGGGTTCCCGAGGAGTGCCTGGAGAAGGTGAAAGCGTTGGCGCAGATTTGATAGATAAGACAGTTTTCTCGCGTTCTCCAGATCGGAGATAATCCCACTATGAGAGATCGAAGCTATTTGGCTGGTGTGGTGGCATTGGGGCTGGCCCTCTTTCTGGGCGCTTGTAGCTTGCACAACTGGTTCTCTGCTGAAGGCCCGATGGTTGATATCGAAGCCCTCCCCAAGCCGCCTGAAGACAAGGTGCTGGTGGTCATCTATCGACCTGCAAATTTTGTCGGATCGATACACTCTCTGGACATACGAGATGGCTTGCGGATGGTCACGGAACTTCCCAACGCAGGTGCCTTCTTTCACTTGCGAGAGCCGGGGCGCTTTACGGTTTGGACCGAGCTAAGAAATGAAATCTTCGTCAATGAGCGTTACGAAGCTTCAATCATTGCAGAGGCCGGACAAACGTATTTCATACGTGTAGCTTTTGAAGATGATATCAAGCCGGACGTAGTAGTAGGGGCCAGAACAGAAGTGTGGCTTTCCCTCTCACTTGTCGAGCGAGAAAGAGCGCTTGCAGGACTGGGCAGCTGTCACATCCTATCAGGCAGTTACGGGCTTCCCAATGTCCCGGCCGAAACGCCGCAGCCCGAGATTACTTCAATCCAACCAACTGCTCGCTGACCGTCCAGAGCCGAAGCGCGTCGGCCATGTTCTTGGAGCGCCGGCTGCTCATCGCCTTCTTGCACTTGGCAAAATACTCGCCGCTGACGTTTGCCGCTGCCGGGTCGCTGGCCAGATACACGGAAGTCCGCGCGCCCTGCTCGGGGGTGATCATGGCGCTGCGGACGATGCCGTCGAGAAAGCCGGGCGCCTGACCGGCGGCGAAGTTGGTGTTCACGCCGCCGGGATGAAGGCAGTTGGTGGTGAGCCGGGTGCCCTCGATGCGGCGCGCGAGCTCGCGAGTGAAGAGAATGTTCATCAGCTTGGTGTGGCAGTACTGCAGGAAGCCGATGTAGCGTCCCTTGCTCATGTTGAGGTCGTCGAACTTGATCTTGCCGCCCCAATGAGCGGCGGAGGCGACGTTGACGATGCGCGCGGGGCCCGAGTCCTTGAGCGTTTGCAGCAGCAGGTTGGTGAGCAGGAAGGGGCCCAGATGGTTGGTCCCGAATTGCATCTCGAAACCGTCGGCGGTCTCCGAGCGCTTGCTCAGCATCAGTCCCGCGTTGTTGAGCAGCACGTCGATGCGCGGGTAGTCCTTCTGGACCTGCGCGGCTGCCTGGCGGATGGAGTCGAAGGAGGCCAGATCCGCCTGGATGAAGTCCACCGTGTCGCTGCCCGAGTCGCGGCGAATCTCCTCGCGCGCGGCCTCGGCCTTGCTCTGGTTGCGACAGAGCATCACCACGTGGGCGCCCTTGCGGGCGAGATCCGTGGCCGCAGCCTTTCCGATTCCAGAATTGGCGCCGGTGATGACGACGATTTTGTCTTTCATGTGAATAATCCCCCGTCAGGTCTGGTCAGATGATATTCGGTGCGAAAAGGGTTCAGACCGCTTTCAGAATTCCTCGGTAGCCGCGTCACCTCAGCGTGCACGTGCTCGTGCAGGTGCACGCTTCGGAGCGCAAGGGGCGTCTGTATGTTCTCCTGGGTCTCCCGCGGACTCCAGCCGCCATGAAATTTGCTCAGCTCTTCATCTTCACGCCCGCGACCCAGCCCGTGCCGCCCTCTGCGAAGTGTTCCTTTTTCCAGATGGGCACGCGTTCCTTGAGAGTGTCGATGGCCCAGCGGCAGGCATCGAAGGCCGCCGGGCGGTGGCCCGCGCCCACGGCGATGACGACGCTCGCTTCGCCGATCGCCAGATAACCCACGCGGTGGGCGATCACGATGGCCTCGATTTCGAAGCGCTCGCGCGCCTCTTCCTCGATCTTCTCCATGGCGGCCAGCGCCACGTCGGCGGCCGCTTCGTAGTCGATGCCGGTCACGCCGCGGCCCTCGTTGGTCTCGCGCACCACGCCGGCAAAGCTGATCACCGCGCCGCAGGGCTCGCTCTGCACCTGCGCGCGAAGGGCCTGCTCGTCGAGAATGTCTCTGGTGAGGATCGCCACGCCTAGCCTCCGCTCACCGGCGGCAGGATGCTCACCACGTCGCCGGCCTGCAGGGATGTCTCACGCGCGCTGGGGTTTGCGCCCACGGCAAAGCTCACGCCCGCCTCCAGCGGTGAGAGCGCCGGGTGCCGCGCGGCCAGCACGTGCCAGAGCGCGTCGAGGCTCGCACCCGCATCGAGCACAATGCGCTCTTCATCTTTCCCGGCGGCCTCGCGGGCCTGGGCGTAGTAGCGAACGGTAATTTCCAAAATCTCTTCTCCGCGGGGCAGGGTCGGCGGCCATCGTAGTCTTCCCCCGCGCGCCGGGCCAAGGCCCTTGCCCTTGTCGCACCGGTTGGGAGCCCCTAAGATCACTCCCGCACGGACTTGAACGGGGGCACCCCGCCACGGGGACAGAGGGGGAGAGGCGCGCGCCGCGCGCGCCCACGACATGGCCAATTCGCAGCCACGCTACTGGGACCTGTTTCTGCTGATCTTCCTGCTGCTGGGAGGCATCGGCGCGGGCGGCAAGTATTTCTACGACTACCTCCAGGCCAGCAAGCCCAAACCCGTCGTCGCCAGGCCGGTCCAAAAAGCCCCCGAACCCGTCCCGGAGCCTGAACCTGAGGCCGAGCCGGAACCCGAGCCCGAACCGGTCAAGGAAGCGCCCAAGCCCAAGGCCAAACCCTACGCCTACGAGATCGTCTCGAAGAAACAGGAAGCCCCGGGACTGCCGATCACCTACACGGTGACCGGGCAGGACCAGTCGCGCATGGCGCGCATCGCCGCGACCGAGGCCTTTGCCGCCTGCTTCTGGGACCAGGAAATATCGAATCCCTTGAGCGGCGCCTCGCGCGAGCACAAGAACGCCTGGGGCGGCTGGGTGATGCCGGTGGTCAAGCGCCGCTCGGTCAACAAGGACGAGCGCGGACTTCGCGCCACCTACGTCATCGACATCGAAAAGGCCCGCGCCGCCCTCAAGAACAGCGGCGTCTCCTTCCGCCCGACGGTTCCATCCATCGAAATCGAAACCAACGGCAGCTACGCCCCCGACGACATGGCCATGAACGCCGTGAGCAAGGCGGCCGAGAGCTCGCCCTACTTCATCAGCGGGCTCTACTTCACCACGCCCTCCACCCTGCAGAAGGCCATCGACGAGCTGAGCATCACCCTGGACGGCGAACCCTACGCCGTCGACGTCGTGCGCACCAAGGATTTCGGCGACTCACCGGTGGGCCGCAGCATTCTCTATTACGTCAACGTCATCGGACGCTGAGAGGCTTCGCCTCCTTTATTGACGAAGGCAATCTCTCGCTACGTCCGTCTTAACGAATTCCATTTCCGTTCGTCCTGAGTAGCCGCGAATGCGGCGTATCGAAGGGCAAGCGGGCCTCCAACGTCACAGGCTGTCGATCGCCCTTCGATACGCGGCGCGTCGCGCCGCACTCAGGCCGAACGGGGTAGTTACTGTGGA
>JAGRBM010000494.1 GCA_020434085.1 Chrysiogenia bacterium
CCCTCCGGCATCAGAAGACCCATGATTGACCAGCACCGCCTGACACATCTCAAGGAACTCGAAGCCGAGTCCATCCACATCATCCGCGAGGTTGCCGCAGAGTTCGACAACCCGGTGATGCTCTATTCGATCGGCAAGGATTCCTCGGTGATGCTGCGCCTGGCGCTCAAGGCCTTCCACCCGGGCAAACTGCCCTTTCCGCTGCTTCACGTGGACACCCGCTGGAAGTTCAAGGAAATGATCGCCTTCCGCGAGCGCATGGCTCGGGAGCTGGGGCTCGAGATCAAGGTGCACATCAATCCGCGCGGTGAGAAGGAAGACATCGGTCCCTTCACCCACGGCAGCGCCAAGCACACGAACATCATGAAGACCGAGGGGCTGCTTCAGGCCCTGGAGGCCGGCGGCTACGACGCGGCCTTTGGCGGCGCGCGCCGCGACGAGGAGAAATCCCGCGCGAAAGAGCGCGTCTATTCCTTCCGCGACAAGTTCCACCGCTGGGACCCCAAGAACCAGCGCCCGGAGCTGTGGAACCTCTACAACGGCAAGGTGAACAAGGGAGAGTCGATCCGCGTCTTCCCGCTCTCGAACTGGACCGAACTCGACATCTGGCAGTACATCTATCTGGAAAACATCCCCATTGTGCCGCTCTACTATGCCGCCAAACGGCCGGTGGTCGAGCGCGACGGCGTGCTGATCATGGTCGATGACGACCGCTTCCCGCTCGAGCCGGGCGAGAAAGTTCAGGAGCGTATGGTGCGCTTCCGCACCCTGGGCTGTTACCCCCTTACCGGCGCGATCGAATCGAGCGCCGACACCCTGCCGCAGATCATCCAGGAAATGCTGCTGGCCAAGCGCTCCGAGCGCGAGGGCCGCGTCATCGACTTCGACGAAGCCGGTTCGATGGAACAGAAGAAGCGCGAGGGATATTTCTAGTGTCCCATCAAAGCGAACTCATCGAGAAGGACATCGAGGCCTACCTTGCCGAGCATGAGCGCAAGGAGCTGCTTCGCTTCCTCACGTGCGGCAGCGTCGACGATGGCAAGAGCACGCTCATCGGGCGTCTGCTCCACGACTCGAAGCTGATCTACGAGGACCAGCTCCAGGCCATTCAGAAGGAATCCGAGCGCAAGGGCTCGGCAGGCGAGGGGATTGACCTCTCGCTGCTGGTGGACGGGCTGCGCGCCGAGCGCGAGCAGGGCATCACCATCGACGTGGCCTACCGCTATTTCTCGACCTCGCGCCGCAAGTTCATCATTGCCGATACGCCCGGGCACGAGCAGTACACCCGCAACATGGTGACCGGGGCCTCGACCTGCAATCTGGCAATCATCCTGATCGACGCGCGCAACGGGATCTCCACCCAGACGCTGCGTCACAGCTTCATCACCGCGCTGCTGGGGATCAAGCACATCGCCGTGGCCATCAACAAGATGGACCTGATGGACTTCTCGCAGGAAGTCTTCAACAGGATTCGCGACGAGTACATGGTTTTCGCCGACAAACTCGGCATGAAGGACGTGCAGTTCCTCCCGCTCTCGGCCCTCAACGGCGACAACGTCGTGGACCGCAGCGAGAACACACCGTGGTACGACGGCCCGGCGCTCATGGAGTATCTGGAGACTGTTCCCATTGCCGGCGACCGCAACCTCGACGACTTCCGCTTCCCGGTGCAGTACGTCATCCGCCCGAACCTCGATTTCCGCGGCTTTGCCGGGACGATCGCTTCGGGCATCGTGAGGCCCGGCGACGAAGTGATGGTGCTTCCCTCGCGCAAGACGACGCGGGTCAAAGATATCGTCACCTTCGACGGAAACCTGGACGAGGCCTTCACCCCGCAGGCGCCCACCATCACGCTCACTGAAGAAGTGGATGTGAGCCGCGGCGACATGATCGTGCGCAAGGACAACCTGCCCCATGTGGGACAGGACGTCGACGCCATGATCGTGTGGATGGCCGAAGAACCGATGGTCCCGGGCAAGTCCTACTGGATCAAGCACACCACGCGGCTCACCAACGCGCTCGTCTCCACGCTTCACTACAAGGTGGACGTGAACACGCTCGAGCGCGGGCAGGCCCCGACGCTTGCACTCAATGAGATCGGCCGCTGCGGGGTCACCCTCAGCGAGCCGCTGTGCTGGGACCCCTACACGAAGAACCGCAACACCGGCGCCTTCATCGTGGTGGACAAGATGACCAACGTCACCGTCGGTGCGGGCATGATTCTCGATCCCGAAGTGGGCGATCCCTATTCCGAGGGCGCCGATCTGGGGCCGGCCAAGGGCGCGGGTGAGGCAAGTGAGTACCGGCCGCTCACCGGCATCGAGCGCTCCATGCGCTTTGGCCAGCAGCCGCTCACGGTGCTGCTCACCGGGCACATCGGCGCCGGCAAGCGCAGCATCGCCTACGGCTTGGAGCGCAAGCTCTTCGAAGCCGGCCGTACCGCCTTTGTGATCGATCCCGAGAAATCGCGCGAGGGCATGGGCAAGGATCTGGGCTACTCCAGCGAAGCGCTTGATACCCTGGTGGAGCGCGAGGCCGAGACCGCAAGACTGCTGAGCGGCGGCGGACTCATCTGCCTGCTCCCGGCGGTCGCCCCCTCGCGCGCGGCGCGCCACCGTGTGCGCGAGCTGGTGGGCGCCGAGCGCTTCCTCGAAGTTCACGTCTCCGCAGCCATCGACGTCTGCCGAGAGCGGGATTCGAGCGGGCTCTATGCCAGGGCTGATTCCGGCGAGATCAAGGGCCTTCCCGGCGTGGACGGCCCCTACGAAGCGCCCGCCGAGCCGGACCTCACCCTCGCGGCCTTCGATCTTTCGCTCGGCGAGTGCGTCGAGCGGCTGTATGCTCTTCTCGAAGAGCGCGGCTTCCTGCGCGCCAGCCTCTAGGCCTTATCGCACCAGCTTCCAGCAGCAATACAGATAGACGCCGATTGTCGGATAAAACGTCGCCGCGAACCCGAACGCGCGCGCGACGGGTGAGATGGCGTAACCGATTCTGAACGTGACTCGCCCGATCACGAAGAGGATCGCCAGCGCGCCGAGCACGCGCAGGGAATCTCCATTCAGCAGCGTTGCCAGCGCCATGTGCCCGACGAATGCCAGCGCGACCTGTTCGAGCGTGTTCCGCAGATAGCGCAGGTCAATCTCCAGCGCGGGAAGCGGCTCCCCGGGGGCCTGGGGCGCGGGACCGCCCTCGATGATTCGTTCATCAAAGAACCGGCGCCTGGCGATGAGAGCGATTCCAAGTAGCAGCGTCGCCCCCGGCAGCAACTCCCAGCGCAGGGCATAGGTCAGTTGTTCGCCCATCGACGTTGCCGCGGGCTCTGGCAGGAGGCCCGGCACAAGCCAGAGGAAGAGCGCCGCGAACAGCACCGCGCCCGCCATGCCGGCCAGCACGCGCCGCCGCTGTGATTGAAAGCTCATGGGCCCAGCTTCTCACAGAAGCCCGAGAATCCGCAATCCTTCCCGGAGGTGGCGCTCGCTCACCCCCGTGATTGATCCGCGCGCGCCGGGATTTTAGGCTGGAGTCAGTCTGGGAGGGTGTCGAAAATGCCAGCAGTTACTCCGTTCGAGCTTCGAAAAATGCCGCGTGAGGATCTGGTGATTCTGTTCAAGGAACTACCGAGCCCCTCGCTCGAAGAGATGAACGGCGAGTTCGCCGCGACGCTGCTTGACCAGGGCGCCGCCTGGGAAAACCTTGTTGGCAAGCTGGCCATCAACCTTCCGGGCAAGTGGCGCTCGAAGGCGTTCCTTCCGGTCTCTTCTTCGGCCAGTCGCGGCTACAACGGGTTCGTCCTTCGCGGCCGGGATGTGCGGCGTTTCCAGATGCGAACCTCCGTAGGTGCCTCGAAGCTCACCACCGGCGAGAGCTACCACCTCGACTACTCCACCTACAACGGCGGCTATATAGGGACGATGCGCGATGAAGTCCGCAAGGTGGACGAGCATCTCTACCTTGGAATCGGCCGCGTCGGGTTTACGAAGTGGGAACGCCGCCGGTTGTTGCCGTTTCTGCTGGAAGGCCCGGATCGCCCCTTCGACATGCGCCCCTTCAACTAAGAGCCATCTCCCAAATCAGTCATTCAAGAATTTGTCATTCTTCGGGATGCAAAGCATCCCGAAGAATCGCGTCCACGCCGTCTCTACGCGATCCTTCGCTGCGCTCAGGATGACAGGATCTGGGTGATGCCTTATGAGATGACTTCCAGCCCTAGTTCGGCGGCCGGTAGGCCTCTCCGCGCTGGTATCCGGCCAGCAACGTTTCGATTTTTTTCGCCAGCTCACTCTCGCCCAGCGATTGCGCTGCGTAGAGGGCGTTGCTCGCAGCGCGCATGGCATCGTCAAAGCGTCCGGTTGCGGCGTAGGTGATGCCGAGCACGTTGAGGGCAAAGGGGTCGCGCTCGCCGACCTGCCGGACGGCATCTTCGGCCAGCACGACCGCGCGTGCAGGATCGCGGGCGGGGTCTTCGGGGTAGACCGAGAGCACCAGCGCGAGCTGGAGCGCCGCATCGGGGGTGCGGCTCATCTCGAAGGCGCGCGTGCAGGGGAGGCGCGACTCGGCCGAGCGCCGGGCGCGCTGGTAGTAGTAGCAGAGCCGCGACCAGGACTCGGGGCTCTCCCATTCCTTGAGGGATCGCTCGAGCTGCTCGATGGCGCGGGCGTAGTCGCCCTTGCTCTCGTAGACGAGCGCGGCATTGGAGCGCCCCTTGTACCCGGCAAGGCCCAGCCATCCCAGGCGCTGTTCGGCCTGCTCGTAGCGCGCGAAGTCCCCGGCAATGAGCGCGCGGGCCATGCCGAACTCGCGCTCGTAGATATTGCCTGCATAGATCGCAAAGCAAAGCGCCCCGACCCCGAGGAATGCGCGCCTTGCCCAGGCCGGTTGCGGCGCCGCGTCCTCGCGGGTCTCGTTGCGCACCAGCACGCCCGCGATCTTCTCGTCGCGCAGCTTCCAGATTACGCCGTCGAGGATGAAGTGCTGGATGTTCACCGCCGAGGCCGCCAGCGCCAGCAGGCCGGCGTCGTAGGGCAGGGGGCCCAGGAGGCTCGGGCCGAAGAGGATCATGGGCGCGATCCAGATGATGCTGCCCGCCAGCACGGCGCGCATGAAGTAGCGCGCGTGGTTGTGAGCGGGCGCGGAGCGCGCGGCGAAGTAATCGGTGATCCACAGATACTGAACGGAATGGGCGACGCCCACCCACATGAAGGCCTGCGCGCTCGAACTCACCGAGAGCGAGGCGATCCCCTGTCCGAGGCCGTAAAAACGAAAGGCCGCCGGCACGCTGAACCACAGGGCCTGCGCGAAGATGACCGCGAGGACCGGGAGAAGCGCTCGCATCGAATGGGCGCGCAGCAGCGGAATGAGCACGCTGGCGAGCGCGATGAGGTAGGCGCACAGGGTAAGCGTAAAGAGCGCGGCCTGCGCGTCGAGCGGAATCCCCAGCGAGATGAACGAGAACGCGCTGCCGGCAAAGCTGATGGGCACGTAGATACCACCGGCGGCCTGCCCGTGCAGGACGATCATGGTGAGCGCGAAGCTCAGGATGAAAGAGGCATAGAGCAGGCGCCGCGCGCGCTGGTCGGTCTCGATCCCGCGCCTCCGCAGGAACATGAGGGCGATGCCGTAGTTCTGGAGCGTGTAGTGCCAGGGGCTCCAGCAAAGATAGGTCGTGAGCAGCAGCGAGCCCACGTATTGCTGATAAAGTCCCAGGGCGAAGATGCCCCAGACGATGAGCCCCGACCAGGTCGTCCAGCGCTTGTACTGGGCGCGCGCCTGCGGGTGCTCGACCACGCGAAGGAGCGTCGCGCCGTAGTGGGGCACGCCGGTGAGCAGGATGACGGCGGCGGCAAGCCAGGTCGAGCCGCTCAGCATCGCGTCGGCGGAGATGAGGCTCAGGTAGGCGAAAACGCCCGCATAGAGCAGCCCGCAACCAAGCAGCAGATCGGATGCCGGTCCCTGCAGCCAGGGACTTAGCGTTTGTTCCTTCGCGCGCGCCATGTGGGGGGAGCATAGCG
>JAGRBM010000495.1 GCA_020434085.1 Chrysiogenia bacterium
ATTTCCAGCACGGGAATCTTGAACAGGGAGCCCATCGAGGTGCGCAGCGCCTTGGGGTGCCAGGGGTCGCTCACGCCGCAGGTGAAAAAGCCCGCCGCGCCGGATGCCAGGGCCGTCCGCGAGAGCGCGCCCACGTTACCGGGGTCTTCGACGTCCACGGCAGCAAGCAGCACGCCGCCGCTTGTCGCGAGTTCTTCGATTGCGGGGGCCTCCGGGATTTCCAGCAGGCCGATCACTTCGCCGCCGCCGCGCCCGCCGGTAAACTCGGCCAGGGTCTCGCGACTCGCGACAAAGGGCTTGCAGCCCGCTTCAAAGAGCGCGGCCACCAGGGCGTCGGCACGCAGGTCATCACTTTCAAGAAAAGATTGCGTGGCCACCACTGCGCGCAGCACACAGCCGGCACGCAGCGCCCGCTCGTGCAGGCGAAGGCCCTCGATCACGCAGCATCCAAGCTGCGCGCGGCCGCCGGGGCTTTGCGCCCGGCGCAGGTCTTCGAGAATGCCGGCGGGAACTGGCTGGCTCATCAGGTTCCGTAGAGCTGCTCGCGGCGCTCCTGAATCTTCGCGTTGGCCATGTAGTCGTCGTAGCCGATGATCTCGTCGATGCAGCCGTTCGGAGTGAGCTCGATGATGCGGTCGGCGCACTCTTCGATGAAGCGACGGTCATGGGTGGTAAAGAGCGCGGTGCCCTCGAAGGTGCGCACGCCGTCGCTCAGGGCCGCGATGGATTCGAGGTCGAGGTGATTGGTGGGCTGGTCCATGAGCAGCACGTTGGCACCCGAGGCCATCATCCGCGCGAGCATGCAGCGCACTTTCTCGCCGCCCGAGAGCACGGTGCACTTCTTGAGCGGTTCCTCGCCCGAGAAGAGCATGCGGCCCAGGAAGCTGCGGACGGTTTGTTCGTCCTTTTCCTTGACCCAGGGTTCCATCCACTGGAGCAGGTTCACGTCGTCCTGGAAGAACTTCGTGTTGTCCTTGGGGAAATACGCCTGCGAGGTGGTGACGCCCCACTTGAAACTTCCGGTATCGGCCTTGTTCTCGCCGATCAGGATTTCAAACAGCGTGGTCACCGCCTGCGGGTTCTTGGAGATAAAGGCGACCTTCTGCCCCTTCTGCAGGTTGAAGGTCACGTCCTTGAAGAGGATCTCGCCGTCGAGCGTCTTCGAGAGGCCGTCGGTCTCCAGCAGTTCCTTGCCCGCCTCACGGTCGGCCTTGAACACGATGTGCGGATAGCGGCGCGTGCTGGGACGGATCGCCTCCACTTCGAGTTTGTCGATCATCTTCTTGCGTGCGGTCGCCTGGCGAGAGCGCGCGGCGTTGGCACCAAAGCGCGCAATGAAGTCCTTGAGGTCCTTGATCTTTGCGTCGTTCTTTTCCTTGAGGGCCTGCCGCTGCTGCTGCACCAGTCGCGTGGCCTGGTACCAGTAGCTGTAGTTACCGGTGAACAGCTCGATCTTGCTGTAGTCGATGTCGGCAATGTGCGTGCACACCCGGTCGAGGAAGAAGCGGTCATGGGAGACTAGGATAACGGTGTTGGGAAAGTTGATGAGGAAGTCTTCGAGCCAGGCCATCGACTGGGCGTCCAGGTGGTTGGTTGGCTCGTCGAGGATCAGGATGTCGGGGCTGCCAAAGAGCGCCTGCGCCAGAAGCACGCGCACCTTCTCGCCGCCGCCCAGGCTGCCCATGCTCTCGGTATGCAGCTCGGTGGGAATGCCCAGCCCGTCGAGCAGGGTCGCGGCCTCGGACTCGGCCTCCCAGCCGCCCATCTCGGCGAACTCGCTTTCGAGATCGGCAACGCGCATTCCCTGCTCTTCATTCATCTCCGGCAGGGCATAGAGCTCTTCGCGTTCCTTCATCACCTTGTAGAGACGCGGATTGCCCATGTAGACGGTGTCGATGACCGTGTAGTCGTCGTATTTGAACTGGTCCTGCTCCAGGCCGGAGATGCGCGCCTTCTTGGACTTGAGGATCTCGCCCGAATCGGGCTCCAGTTCCCCCAGCAGGATCTTGAGAAACGTGGACTTGCCCGCCCCGTTGGCACCGATGATGCCGTAGCAGTTGCCCGGCGTGAACTCGATATTGACCTTTTCAAAGAGGACGCGCTTGCCGTAGGCAAGGCTCACGTTGTTGGCGGTAATCATGGAAAACAGTCCTTACGCTTCGAAATCGGGCCTCTTCAGGGCCCACAGGGCCTGCTACCTACAGTAGATTCCGGCCGAGCGCAAGGTGGTCGCGGGCGGCGCTACCCCGCCATTTCGGCTGTTTCGGGCAGGGCAGCAGGCGCGGGGGTTTCAAGCGCCGGAAAGAGCACGATGAAGCTGGTCCCCTCCGCGGGGAGGGTCTCGATCCGAAGCGCCCCCTGGTGGGCACGGACGATCCCCAGCACGGCGGCCAGCCCCAGGCCGTGACCGCCCCCCTTGGTCGTGAAGAACGGATCGAAGATGCGCCGGCGAACGTCGGGGGACATGCCGCAACCGCTGTCCTCGACCTGCAGGAAGACGTAGTGCCCTTCGCCGCGCTCGCCGCCCACGTCGAAATCGCGCAGGTAGCCCCGGTCGGCGCGAACCAGTCCGGTGTAGATCCGAATGCGGCCGGGATCGCCGTTCATGGCCTCGGCAGCATTGACCACCAGATTCATCACGAGCTGGCGCACCTGCGCGCCGTCTCCGCGCACCGGCGGGAGGGCCTCGGCCAGGGTGTATTCGCAGGCAACGTCATGGGGGATCGACACGCGCAGCAGGTGAGTCGTTTCCTGAACGATCTCCGAGAGGTTGAGCGGTTCCACAATGGCCTGCGCCTTGCCCGCATAGGCCAGAAGCTGGCGTGTGATCTCGCCGGCACGCTTGGCGGCGTTCTGCATCTGGGTCAGGTGCTCGCGGGCGGGCGAATCCGCTTCTATCAGCTCCTGTGCGAGCCGCGCATTGCCCATCATTGCCATGAGCAGGTTGTTGAAGTCGTGGGCGACACCGCCGGCAAGAACCGCGAGGCTCTCCTGGCGCTGGGCTTCCTGCAGCTTGCGATCCAGGCGGATGCGGGCTTCGGCCTCCTGTGTGCGCAGGGCCAGCAGGCGGTTGGGGAAGAAGTAGGCCACGTAGTTCACGATCAGCATCACCGCGAAGCCGGCCCAAAATGGCGCCCAGTTTGGCAGATCACCCCAAACCGGGTGAGAAGCGAAAATTGCGTGGACCTGCGTCTGTGCCGGTTCGAACCACAGGTAGGGCCACCATTCATAATAAGTCCCCAACAGCACGAAACCGTAAGACAGGCTGGCGCTGAGTTGGGCGAGACGCCCCTCCCGCTTGCCCCAGATGCTCGCCGCCCCGGTCACGAGCACCGGGTAAAGGATCACGAAGATCGTCGTCAGGGCGCCGGTCGCGGCCACGAGAATACTGATGCCGATAAGGTCGACGGCCGCGCGCAGCCATCCGCACACGGATTCCGCGCCGGGAAAGCGACGACGAATGAGTTCCTGCGTCGCCAGGAACAGCAGATAGCCCCCCGCCCCCGCCAGGCACCAGCCGGGAAGGCCCACGAGGATCGCAAGCGCCAGAAAGATCGCGCCGGCCCACAGGCGCACGACCAAATCCAGTCCACCAATCGGTAAATGTGTGGTAGAACTCTGATTCATCGATTCAGCATTCCGGGCACACACGAGCCCCACGTTTTCCGAGTTTCATGCACTCAGGAAAGCGATTACGAGGCCTTGTGTCAAGCAAATCTGATGTATGATTTGACGTTTCACGGAGGGGTGAACACTGCCATGAAGGCAAGCGAACGCTTGAAGGCCGACTACGTGGCGCACCTGCGCAGCCAGTGGCAGGCCCGCGCCCGGATCATTTGTTACATGGGCTTCGTGGCGAGCCCGGCAATCGCTTTTGCCGATTTCCTGTTCTCCTCGCAACTGGGCCTCTATTCGGATTTCACGGTGGGAGAGCTTGTGCTGCTGCGCATGAGCTGGGTCGTGATCCCGCTTCTGACCTATGTCTATACATTCTATCGGTCCGAGGCCCGCGAATTTCCCGTTGTCATCATCGCCGTAACTTCCGCCTATGCCATGGGCAATGACCTGAATTTTCACATCCTCGGCGGCGGTGGTACCTGGGTCCACGGCGTCGTCTTCGTCGCACATCTGGTCGCAATTCCTGCGGTACTCCCGCTGACTTCGAAGCAGCGCGCCGGTTTCTACATCGCCAACCTGGCCGCTTCCGTCATGTTCATGATCCTGTTCAGCACACAGCTCGGCATGAGCGGCGCGCTTGTGCACTCCGGCCTGATTTTGCTGGTGTTTCCCTTCCTTGTCATTCCCGCAGTCATCCTTGATCGGAGCCTGCGCGAGGCATTCCAGCTTCGAACGGAGGCTGCCGAGTCGGTCGAACGCCTGGCACGCTCGCGCCGGCAACTCTCGCGGGCATCGAACTCGTTGATGACCTCGGTCGGAGAGCTCGAACAGTCGACCGGCGCGCTGGCCATGGTTGCCGAGCAGGCGCGCGGCGAGTCGAGCCAGATCGCCTCCACGACCGAGCAGGTTGCCGCCGGGGCGCAGGCGCTCGCGCGGCGGGCGAAGGAGAGCGCCGACCAGGTCTCGCGCACCGAGAGCGAGGCCGGCACCATCAGCGCGCTGGTCCACCAGATGGAATCGGCCATCGACGAGATCGGCCACGCGGTCACTTCCGCGAGCCAGACCATCGGCGGCCTGGATTCGCGCGTGCGCAACGTCGTCGGATTTGCCGGGGATATTCAGGAGATCGCAGCCCAAACAACGATCCTCGCCCTCAATGCGGGAATCGAGGCTGCCCGCGCGGGCGAGCAGGGACGCGGTTTTGGCGTCGTGGCGGAAGAGGTGCGCAAGCTGGCCGAGGACACCGGCGACATCTCGACCAAGATTGCCGACCTGATGAGCGAGATCCGCCAGCACATGGAGGCCGCTGTGGGCGGCACCGGGCAGATCGCCAGCCGAACCGAGGAGTTCCGCGCCAGTTTTTTCGATGCCCGCACCGCCCTCCAGAACATTCGCGACAGCGTCGCCCTGCTGGAGGAAAGCATTCAGGCCAGCCTCTCCGACGCCAGCGAGCAGGCCGGAGCGACCGAGCAGATCTCGGGCGGTTCGGTCCGTGTCATGGAAATCTCCCGCGAATACGCGCAGATGACCGAAGAGGTCGCAGCCACCGCCTCTACCCTCTCCCAGCTCGCCATTGAGCTCGAGGAGCTCCTGCCCCGCGACGAGCAGCGCTGACGCGGCTGTCACCGGGGCAGATTGATTCGCGGATCAATCCAGCCCCGCAGCATTTCACCGGATGCCGGTTGGCGCAGACCACCGGAGCGGTTACAACAAGGGCGTGTCGGGCCTGCCCTGGCGGCATGGCTGACACCCCACCCGACCAGCGATTACAATTTGAGTCTCAACACGCGTCTCACCATGAACCTTCACACCTTCGCGACGCGGGCTCTATGGAGGAGTGCTAGCAATGGGTTTTGAACCAAAGTACCGCGACCTGATCGTCATGTTCGAGGATTCGGTCAAGAAATACGGGGACAAGCCGTTTCTTGGTACCAAACGAGGCGGCCAGTACCAGTGGATCACCTACAAGGAGTTCTCAAAGAAGGTCGACGCGCTGCGCGCGGCGCTGAAGGATCTGGGCATTGCCGCGCACGACCGCGTCGCTGCAATCTCCAACAACCGCGAAGAATGGGCCATTGGCGCGTTCGCGACAGAGGGGCTCGGCGCCGCCTACGTTCCGATGTACGAGAGCCAGCTCGACAAGGAATGGAAATACATTCTCAATGATTCAGGTGCAAAAGCCTGCTTTGTCGGCAACAAGGAAATTTTCGATCGCGTCACCGAGCTCAAGAAAGAGCTGCCGAATCTTCAGTACGTCATCAACTTCGAAGGGACCGCCGACGACAACACTTCGCTGAGCCACCTGCTCAAAGCCGGTGAGGGCAAGGACGTCCCGGCACATGAGTCCGACGGCAGCGAAGTCGCGGCGATCATCTATACCTCCGGCACGACGGGCAATCCCAAGGGCGTGCAGCTCACCCACCTCAATCTGGCCTCGAATGTCTGCGCCCTGCAGCAAGTCGTGCCCATGATCGAGGGCGAAGAACGCACGCTGGCATTCCTGCCCTGGGCCCACGTGTTCGGTGGTTTTATCGAACTCAACGGCCTGATGAGCAAGGGCGGTTCGCTGGGCCTGGCCGAGAGCGTGGAAACCATCGTCGACAACCTCGCCGAGGTGAAGCCGACCATTCTCTTCGCCGTCCCGCGCATCTGGAACCGCATCTATGGCGGCGTGCAGAAGCAGATCTCCGAAAAGCCCGGCATCATCCAGAAGATCTTCGAGATCGGCATGCGCGCGCGCAGCAAGCAGAAGCGCGGAGAGAGCACCTCGCTCATCGAGGGGATCTGCCTGTTCCTGGCCGAGAAGCTGATCTTCAAGAAAATCGTCGCGCGCTTTGGCGGGCGGCTCAAGTGGGCCATCTCCGGCGCCGCGGCGCTTTCGTCCGACGTGGCCGAGTTCGTCGACAATCTGGGCATCACCGTGTTCGAGGGTTACGGCATGACCGAGAGCAGCGGCGGCACCACCGCCAACTGGCCCGGCAGCAACAAGATCGGGACCGTGGGCCGCCCCATTCCCGGCGTGGAGATCAAGCTCGACCACGACGCCCCCGGCGGGGACGCCGACAACGGCGAGATCATCATCTACGGCCACGGCGTGATGAAGGGCTACTACAACCTGCCCGATCAGACCAAAGAAACGATCACCGAGGACGGCGGCCTTCGTACCGGTGACTTGGGGAGTATCGACAAGGACGGGTTCCTCAAGATCACGGGTCGCGTCAAGGAACTCTACAAACTCGAAAACGCGAAGTACGTCGCACCCGCGCCGCTCGAAGAGTCCGTCACCCTCAGCCAGTACATTGCGCAGGCCATGTTCTGGGGAGACAACAAGCCCCACAACGTGGCGCTGATCGTCCCCGACTTCGAAAACCTCACCCCCTGGTGCGCCGAGCACGGCATCGATACCAGTTCCCACGAGGCGATGATCTCGGACAACCGGGTGCACGAGCTCATCCGCGAGGAACTCGAAAAATACAGCAAGGAGTTCAAGGGCTTTGAACGCGCCCGCGAGTTCGTCGTCCTGCACGAGCCTTTCAGCACCGAGAACGACATGCTCACGCCAACGCTCAAGCTCAAGCGCCGCAACGTGATGACGCAGTACAAGAGCAAGCTCGAGTCACTCTACAAGTAGACCTGTCGATCGCTTCAACGAAAAAGGCCTCCCCTAGGGAGGCCTTTTTTATTCTTCCTCGTAGGGATGAAAGAGCGCCCACTCTTCAAAGCCGCCGGCCATGCTCACCACGTCGGCAAATCCCTTGTCCATGAGCACCTGGGTGGCCGCCATGCTGGAATTGCCGTGGTAGCAGTAGACCACCAGCGGTTTGCCACGCGGGGTTTCCTTCAGGAATTCCTGGAAGTTGGCATCGCCCAGCGGCACCGCCCCCGCGATGCGGGCCTCCCTGTGGGATTCGGCGTCGCGAATGTCCACGAACAGGCACTCTCCTGCCTCGTGCAGGGCACGGGCCTCATCGATGTTGATCTGACGGATTTTTGCGGGCTCGCTCACGGGGTTTTCCTTGCGTAATCAATGCTTACTTTAATGCGGTCGGCGCGCTTTGATCGGGCGGCCTGCTTTGATGCATATTGTGACCCCCGGCGGGGGTGTGCGCCAGCGGCGCCGCCCCGTCCGAAACGGAGTTGGAGCAAAGCATGATTGACGAAACCATTGTCGTGGGCGCTTTCCAGTGCAACTGCCGCCTGCTGGTGTGCGAGGAAACAGGGGAGGCAGCCCTCATCGATCCGGGCGACGAGCCTCGCAAAATCCTAGGCGCCATTGAGCGCGCACAGGCAAACCTCGACAAGCCGCTCAGCGTGAAATACCTGCTGCACACCCACGCCCACCTGGATCACATTGGCGCCACCCGCAACGTGCGCGAGGCACTGGCCGACACCCAGGGAGAGGTGATCCCCCAGATCTTCCTTCATCAGGGAGACGAACCCCTCTACCGCGCGCTCAAGCAGCAGGGCCAGATGCTGGGCTTTCGCTACGACGATCCGCTTCCCGTAGATCAGTATTTCGAAGACGAGCAGGACTTGAGCGTCGGGCGCATCAGGATGAGCATCCTCCACACCCCCGGGCATAGCCCCGGGAGCTGCTGCCTGCGCCTGCACGAAGACTCCGAAGCCGGCAGCACCGAATCGGTCTATTCGGGCGACACGCTCTTTCAGTTCAGCGTGGGTCGCACCGACCTCATGGGCGGCGACATGGGCGCGCTCATTCGAAGCATCAAGGGCCGGCTGCTCACGTTGGACGACGACACCCGCGTGTGCCCCGGACACGGACCCGAGACGAAGATCGGCCTGGAAAAACGGGTCAATC
>JAGRBM010000496.1 GCA_020434085.1 Chrysiogenia bacterium
CAAGGCTTTGGAGGGCAGGAACTCCCCAGCTGGTGGCGCTTCGCCAGCCGACCTGGATGTGGAGATGATCGCCGCCGCCAACGTTGTGGCGGATGGCGCATTTTCGGTGTGCCTGCCCTGAGCCCGTCGAAGGGTCGTAGGGGTATTTGTGGTTGATATATGTGACAAGCTCGGCGATTACCTTCTCTGGGATGCCGTGCGTGCGGATGTCGGCCGCACGGCCGAATTCATGCGGCGAGCGCTCAGGCTCTTTGAGGCCCAGCTGCACCGCCCGCTCGAAGATCGTCCGCTGCTCCTCGCGGGTTCGCAGCAGGCACGTAACGAGGAGCGCAAAGCCGCGCGCTGCAAGGAAACAGGCGGCATCGAGCAGAATCGCCCGCACGCGCGGATCGACTTTGGGGAGTTCCGAGACGATTCGCTCGTCCTTGCAGAGGAGTTCGATCTTCATCGCCCCTCCAGGCGGGTGACGCGCCGTTCCTGAATCTCGATGAGCTTCAAAATGGAGCGCTGCTCCTCGCGCATCCGGATGATCTCTTCCTTGATGGCGCTGAGTTCCTGCACGACCGGGCTCATGCGGGTATCGAGCCGCGAATCGACGAAGTCCCTGGCATAGGTGGCCAGCAGCATGAGCAGCGCCGTGAAGATGGCGACGCCGGGGCGAGAGTCGATGAATTTAAGAAGCCGCTCCATCACCGCTTGAGCCTCCAAAGCAGAAAACCGCCCGCCACAAGGGCGGCCGCACCGATTCCAAGAGAGCCCATGGAACTTGCGGCATTCACGGGTGCCGCCGGCGCGGGCGAGTAGCCAAAGTCCGGCGCGTAGCGATCGGCCCAGTACTGGTAGCGGCCGACCACCTGCTTTCGGCTGCTGAGAAAATTCGGGACCAGCTTTTCAAACTTCTCCGTCAATGGAAGTCCCTGTAGGGAGTCCACCATCAGGTCGAAGTTCGTCGGGCTTGAAAGCACGGCAGCGTTTGCGCCGTAGCGCTTGAGGATTTCCTTGAGAAACGTGGGCCCCGCCGTGTAGCCAAACTGTGCGAGCTTGATCTTGAGCACCGGGTGTATGGGCGCCGTGAGGTTCGGCGCAAGCGTCTTATCGATGATCTGCGCCAGGTAGGCGGTGCCCGCCTTGATGGCCGTCTCCGGGTCTTCGAGCGACGCGGGCTCGTAGCCAAGTGACTTTGCAGTGCTGGGCAGAAACTGCATGAGCCCGATCTCTTTGGAGGGGCCTTTGGCGGCAGGATCAAAGGCGCTCTCGACGTGGATCATCCCCTTCACGTAGTGCGGGAGAATGTCCTTGCGGTTGGCGTACTTTCGGATGAGGGCGTCGTAGGCGCTCGTGTCACGTTTGGCCTTGGCCGGGGCCGGCTTTGCCAGTTTCTCTTTGAGCCAGTCCAGGGGGCCATCAATGCCTGAAATCCCTGGCTCAAACATGCCTGCCGGGGTAGTCTGAGCACCTGTGGCACCCCATCGTGCACCGATCCGCCCGCCGGACTTCGTAGGATGCACGGGGGAGGCCCGGTGGGCGGGCC
>JAGRBM010000497.1 GCA_020434085.1 Chrysiogenia bacterium
TCGCCCGCTTCGGCGCGACCGGTGCATTCGAGCGTCTCAAGCTGGAGCCCGGAAAGCTGCCGGTGCTGGGCAAGGCAGCGCTCGGAGGAAACTGGGTCAGCATCGGACAGGGCAGGGCGCTACTCGTCAAGCAGGGCAAACTCTCGCTGGAGGCGGCCTCGAAATCCGGCCTCCTCGACTGGAGCATCTCAACGAGCGCCGGTCTTCGTGTGGACAGCGGTGCGGTCACGCACGATGGAAGGGCGCGCGCAAGCGCACGCGGAACGCTCGATCCAAAGCGTGGCGAGCTCAAGGTCGCCGCCATCGAAGCCGCAACCACTGGTGTGCAACTTCGTGGCGATGGCGCGCTGACGCTCATGGACGGAGGCAGCTCGAAAACAGGGCGGCAATTACTGCGCGCGGACCTGAGTGTGAACGTCGGCGCACTCCTGAGCGGATGGCTGCGCGAGGCAGGCAATCCCTCCGCGCTCGAAGCTGCGGGGCTCGAAGGAAATCTCAGCCTGGGGCTCGTCGCCGAGCGTGAAGGAATCGGGGAGCCGCTGGCACTCGCCGCTGAATATCAGGGCGCACTGAATACGAGCAATGAAGAAATTTTTTCGATCGAAAAGGCGCGCGTGGATGGGCTGGCCGGTGTGACACTGGGCCCGGATCGCTCCGATCCGACGATCGATGCCTCGCTCAAGCTGCGCGCCCTTAGTGTCGGCGCCTCGGGTTACGGCGTGCGGGAACCTTCGCTTGCGCTAACCGTCAGTTCCAGCCCGCAGCGACCGGGAATTCTTGCCACCGATCTGCGACTCGCCGTTGCCGGCATCCTGGCCGATGAGACGCGCGCCGAGGACGTTACGCTGCGTGCGCAGCCCTTTGAGCTGCGCGGTGATGTGGAAATCAATCAAAAGGCCGATCTGGCCACGCAGCTTGATGTGGCGATCGACTGGGGCGGCGGACTGCTGGCGCGTCTTGACGGCAGCGTTGCACCCAAAGCACGCAGTGTGAATTTGCACGCGCGCACGCAGCAGGACTGGCCGCTGCAGGAGCTTCTCTCGCGCCTGCCGCTCAAGGTGCGCAAGCTCTTTCGGGACGGAAAACTGGGCGGAAGTGCTTCGCTCGATGCCAGGGTCTCAGGGCAGATCCCCAGACAACTCAAGGCCGACCAGCCGCTTCCGCTGACTATTAATGCGGTGCTGGGCTGGGAGGGGATCACGGGAGAACTCATCGAGCAGGGCGTTTCGCTGAGTGACGCATGGGGACGCGTGCGCTGTGTGAACCGCGACGGCGCCTCACGCGATCCGCTAACGTGCAAAGGTAGTGCGCAGATTCGCGACGTGGAGGTAGCGCGGTTCGGCGATCCCCGGCTCGGCCCCACTGCGCTCTCTTTCGAAGCCGAAGCACCGACCCCCTCGCGCCTGGTTCTCAAAAATCTCTGGCTCTACAACGACCGCTTCCACACCGGGGCGCGTGTGACAGGTGAATACCTGCCCCGCGCACGGCCGCCGCTCCTGAGCCTTGATGTGAATGCCCTGACGAGCGCGCCGGGTCTTAGCAAGCTTCCGGTCGGTATATCCATTCGCGGCGACACCGCACTTTCGGGCAGGGTGCAGCGTTCGGGTGCCGGGCCCTTCGTCGTGCGCGGCGAACTGGAGTTCCGTGGTCTTGAACTGCATGCCGGAACCAGCGTTGTTGCAAGGGGGATTGCCGGCAGAATCCCGCTCGGGCTGGCAATCTCTGCGGGCGAGGGCGGCATACGAATTGCGGACCTTCCCCAGCCCAGTGACGCGCGGGGCGGCGGCCGGCTTCCCGAGTTGCTCAGCGACCGGCTCGCGCGCATCTCTCCGCAGGATTCAGGAAACGGACTCTATATCGAGCGGGTCGAACTCTCGCGCATCGCGATCGAGCAGATCAGCGCGCAACCGGCGCTGCGCGGCGGCCGCCTGACACTCGACGGGTTGGAAGCAAAATTCCTCGACGGCACGCTCAGCGGGCAGGTCGTGGCGGACTATGAGGAGAAACTCAATGTCGTATTCGGGCTTGCCGCGCGCAGACTGGATTTTCGCAAGGTCATCCCGCCCGAGCGGCTTCCTTCCAGCGCGCGCGATGATCCGCGTCCGTATTTTGTGAACACTGATGTGAACGCCACGTTCAGCTATCCCCCTGCAGGATTGGACGGAGAGCTGGAAGTTACTCGCCTCGGGCGCGAAGTCCTTTTCGCCGTCCTTGACTGGATCGATCCACGGCAGGATAACGCAAGCGTCGTTAACCTGAGGCGGACACTGGAGACATATGCAGCCGTCGTGCCGCAATCGGCCAGTCTGAAAGTGACGCACGGAAGTGCAGATTTTCGGGTCGATGTACAACGTGCCAGCGGAGTCAAGCAGGCATTCCTATACGCGTTTTACATGGTCGTGGTGGGACAAACGACGTTCCCCATCCCCGATATCCCAATGGGAGCAATGCTCGAAAGGATTGCGAAGCGATGAAACGTATATGCCTGGGACTGGCATTTGGTTCACTAGCGTATGCACTTGGAGGTTGTGGAGGGTTCAGCCTGATCGGCACCCCGATCTTTGTAGACGATCGCACTGCGCTCGAAAATCAGGTGCTCGGTGAATACGAGCCCCTGGAGGAAGACCTGCTGCTGATTACTTCGTTGCCGGGCAGCGCCGGCGGTGCGGCGGCCGAGCAGGCCGTGCTCGCAAAGAGCACCGATCCGCGTGTAAGCGATGCGCAGGCCCGGCTCGTGCGCATCCTGCAGGTCCAGCAATACAACCAGGATGACTTGCTCCGCTACCTCCAGCAGGGCTGGATCGGCGAAAAAGCTGATGGCTACGTCCACCTCTTTACCGAACGTGTCGCGGAGGAGAGCGCGCGCACGCGCGAGCAGCTCGAGCGCTTCGTCAAGGAAGCCAACCGCGATCGCTCGGACCTGATCGCCGCGCTCATTGTGATTTCTCCCTCGCTTTCGGATTCCGACCGCCCGGAGACCGAGCGCCTCTACGGCAAGCGGCGCATTGGGCGTCTTGGCGCCGGCATGTGGTACCAGACCCCTCAGGGAACCTGGGCGCGGGTCGGTGAAAAGAACGCGGAGAACGCACCCGCCAAATGAACTGCGCCCGGCACAGAACACTGCTCGCCTCTCTGGCGGTGCTGCTGGCACTGCTGGGTGGCTGCATTGTGTCCGACCTGACCAACGCGCTTCGGCGCGGGCAGCTCGGCTGGCTGGGCAAGTTCCCGAAGATCGAACTCGAAGAGCCCCCGGCGCCCGAAGGGACCCTGAGTGATCCGGTCCCCATGACCGTTCATCCCGACGCCGAGTTTGATCTGACGACCATCGACGACAAGGGGCTGGCGGTCTTTGTCTCCGACCGCAGCGGCAACTGGGACCTGTGGGCGCAGCCGCTTGATGGCGCGCCCCCCCAGCGACTTCTTGACCTTCCCTCCCGCGAATCACAGCCCGTTGTCTCGCCCGATCGAGACTGGGTGGCGTTCGTATCGGATCATTCCGACGAGCACGGCGACATCCACCGCGTGAAGCTCGAACCCTCGGGAACCCTGGACCAGGTGAACCGCAGCGGGCGCAAGGAAGAAGAACAGCTCCCGCGGGTGAATACGATCGAGAGCTCACCGCAATGGGTCAATGATGACTTGATTGCGTTTACCTCGAAGACGTCCGATGGCTGGCGGCTTTTCGCCTACGACTGGGATTCGGAGAAGACCTGGCTGCTCAGCTCTTCCGAAGTGCGTGAGTTTGCGCTCAGCCCCGATGAGGACCACGGTTCGCTCATCGCCTACCTGGCGGGCGGCGCTCTGTGGCTGGCCCGGCTCGAAAACGGGCGAGGGGATAAGCCGCTTCGCGGCGTGCGTGTCTCCCCCGGCACGGCGTTGGAGGGATTTCCCGCCTGGGGGATGCGCGAATCGGACAAAGGGCTCTGGCTCTATTACACACGCTGGATGGATGACACGAATCTCGACGGCCTCGTCGATGCCGAGGATAATCCCTCGCTCTGGCGCATCGAGGTTGATTCCGTAGCCGCTAAAACGATTGGACTGCCCGAGCCATTGACCGGCGGGGAGGCCTATGACGTCTCGCCCGCGCCTTCGAAGCATGGACTCTATTTTGTGCGCCAGCGCGGCACCGGCGTGGGCATCGTGCGACTTCCACTGGCCGGCCGCGCGGCAGGTCTGCGCGCCGACGAGGCGCAGGTGGATGCCATCCAGAACTGGGGCTCTGCCTACGACCGGCTGCTTGGCTACCGCTGGGTGCGCCAGCGCGCACGCACTGCATCAAATCAGTCACTCGAAATCCGCTGTACCTACGAAATTGCCGAAGAGTTCGAAGCCCTCGATAACCTGGGCCAGGCGATGGCCGCCTACGA
>JAGRBM010000498.1 GCA_020434085.1 Chrysiogenia bacterium
ACCCCGCCCCTACAAGACTTTCCGTAGGGGCGGGGTCTACCCGCCCGCCTCTCACAACCCGCAAACGACCCCGCCGTCGTTGACCAGCTCACCACGGCAGGGCTAGTGTTCGCCCGA
The DNA here is from genome assembly GCA_020434085.1 of Chrysiogenia bacterium. NCBI lineage: Bacteria > Pseudomonadati > Chrysiogenota > Chrysiogenia > Chrysiogenia bacterium. The sequence continues at coordinate 118 of JAGRBM010000498.1, forward strand.
AATCCGATCAGCCACGCCGCCAGGCAGGCAGGGGGGTTTCGCCCGGAAGGAGCCCGGTGGTGAAAAGCGTCCTCGAACGCACCCGCCTGCCCGAGGGTTTTCGGGACTTCGGTCCCGAGGCCGCGCAGGCCATTACGAACATGAGCGCCCGTCTCGACCGCGTGTATTCGCGCTGGGGTTTCCAGCGCGTGCTCACGCCGAGCATCGAGGCCGAGGAAGTCCTGCGTCCGGGTCTGGGCCCCCGCGCGGCGGCAGACGCATTTCCGCTCGTCGATCCGCTGACGGGCCAGCGCCTGCTCTATCGCCCCGACATCACCCCGCAGGTGGCGCGCCTGGTGGCAACCGGCGCCGCCGGCGACGCGCTTCCCATCAAGCTCTTCTACCGTGGATCCATTGTGCGCCAGCGCCACACCGGCGCCCACGGCGCGCGCGAGATCTACCAGAGCGGCGTCGAAAACTTCAGCACCGAGTCCGAGCTGGCCGACGCCGAGACCGTCGCCCTGTGCCTGGAAGCCGCCGAGGCCGCAGGGCTCAAGGATCACGTGCTCGAGCTCGGAGACATTCGCTTTGTCGACGGCGTGCTCGAAATGCTCGACCTCGATGCCGAGCAGCGCGCGGCGCTCACCTCCGCCATCGACCGCAAGGACCGCGCCGAGATCACGGAGTTCCTCTCGGAGACGAAGGTCTCCGCAAAGGGCCGCCAGATTCTCGAAGCCCTGCCCGGCCTCTTCGGCGGCGAGGAAGTCTTCGCCCGCGCAAAGAAGCTGCCGATTCCCGAGGCCTCGAAGCGCGCGGTGAGTTCGCTTGAGAAACTCGTCAAAACCCTCAAGGCCGCGGGCGTGAAGATGGCGCGGGTCGAGATCGATCTCGCCGAGGTGCGCGGGCTGGACTACTACACGGGCCTGCTCTTTGCCGTCTATGCCGGCGGCGCGGCCAAGGCCGTTCTGAGCGGCGGGCGCTACGACCACCTGGCCGCCGCCTTCGGGCGCGACATTCCGGCCGTGGGCTTTGCCGCCGACGTGGAGCTGCTTGCCCGCCTGGGCGAGACAAGCGCCCCGCGCCACGGGGACCTGGCATCGGCCGACGTGGTGCTTCATGCAAGCAAGGGTTCGGCCGAAGCGGCACTGGCGCAGGCGACGAAGCTGCGCGCCAAGGGCCAGCGCGTCCTGCTCGCGGGCGTTCGCGCCGGCAAGCGCGAGGCGCAGGCCAAAGCGGCTGCGCTGGGCGCGAAACTGGTCGAGGTGAAAGCCCCGGCCGCAAAGACGAAGAAGTAGATCGCGGGCTTCTGGCTCGCGGGAAGGAACACGCAACGTGTCCAACGTAGTCATCGTGGGCGCCCAGTGGGGCGACGAAGGCAAAGGCAAGGTCGTCGACCTCTATTCGGAGTGGGCCGACGCGGTCGTGCGCTACCAGGGCGGCAACAACGCCGGCCACACGCTGGTGGTCGAGGGCAAGAAGACCGTCCTCCACCTCATCCCCTCGGGCGTGCTGCACCAAGGCAAGACCTGCGTGATCGGCAACGGCGTGGTGGTCGATCCCAAGGTGCTGCTCGTCGAGCTCGACGCGCTCAAGGCCCAGGGCCGCGACCTGCTGGCCGAGGGCACCCTCGCCATCAGCGAGTCGGCCCACGTCATTCTTCCCTACCACTGCACCCTCGATGCGGCCCGCGAGAACTTCAAGGGCGAGCGCAAGATCGGCACCACCGGCCGCGGCATCGGCCCTGCCTACACCGACAAGGTGGGCCGCGACGGCCTGCGCATGGCGGAGTTCATCCGCCCCGCGTGCTTCCGCAAGCATCTCGAGGAGAGTCTCTCCTTCAAGAACGACATCCTGACCAAGGTGCTCGGTGAGAAACCCGTCGACGTCGAAGCCGTCTTCGACGAGTACTGCGCCTACGCCGAACGCATCCGTCCGGCGGTGCTCAACTGCGGCGTATTGCTCGACGAGCAGCGCAAGGCCGGCAAGAAGATCCTCTTCGAGGGCGCGCAGGGGACCCTGCTGGACGTCGACCACGGGACCTATCCCTATGTCACCAGCTCGAGCACCGTCTCGGGCGGCGCCGCTATTGGCGCGGGCGTGGGCCCGGTCTTTCTCGACAAGGTGATCGGAATCTCAAAGGCCTACACCACCCGCGTGGGCGAAGGCCCCTTTCCCACCGAGCTCTTTGACGATGTGGGCAAGGGCATTGCCGAGCGCGGCGCCGAGTTCGGTGCCACCACGGGGCGGCCGCGCCGCTGCGGCTGGCTCGATGCGCTGGTGCTCAAGCACGCGGTGCGCGTCAACTCGCTCACCGGCCTGGCCGTAACGAAGCTCGACGTTTTGAGCGGCATGAACGAAGTGCGCATCGCCACCGCCTACGACACCCCCGAGGGCCGCGTCCACGAGGTTCCGGCCGCCCGCGACGTGCTCGCCGAGGCCAAGCCCGTTTACGAGACGATGGAAGGCTGGGGCGACGCACGCGACGCGCGCCACTTCAGCGAGCTCCCCGCCGCAGCGCGCCGTTTCGTTGATCGCATCGAGGAACTCACCGGCATCCCGGTTGTGCTGCTCTCGGTTGGGCCCGGCCGTGAAGAGACGATCGTGCGCGAGAATCCATTCAGCTGAAACAAAAAAGGACGGGCACAGCCCGTCCGGTTCGACAAAGATTTAAGGGGCGGGCTCTACCCGCCCTTTTCTTTTATCCGGGCTCCAGCCCCAGCAGGTGCTTGCTGGCTTTCTCCACCAGCTTTCCGGGCTCGGCAATCTCGGCGTCGGCGACGCGCAGGACGATGATGCCGGCAAGCGTGGCGACAAAGAGGGTTGCACGGTCGCGGGCCTCGTCCTCTGAGAGCTTGGGACCGGTGTGCTGGAGCTGCTTGGAAAGCAACTCCGTGTAGCTGCGCATCAGGGTGCGGAGCAGCCCCGGCAGGTGCCCGCCCACAGCGTCGGCCTCCAGCACCACGGCCAGCAGCATGCGCATACGCTCGGACTGCTCGACGAAGTAGTCGAACTCCGAGGCGCTGAGCACGGGGCTCGGTGCCTTGCCCGCTTCGGCGGGGCGCTTCTCGGCCATCATGGACTGGATGTCGTCCATCATGTGATTGAAGATCGCCTGAAGGAGCCCTTCCTTGGATCGGAAGTGCCAGAACACGGTCGCGGTGGAGATGTCGCACTGTTTGGCGATCATCGCGACCGAGGTGGCGCGGTAGCCGCGCTCGGCAAACAGGGCGACGGCCGCGCCAATGATCTGCGCGCGGGTCTTCTCGCCCTCGATCTCTTTCTTGGTCTTCTGGCGGGACATTGGCCCTGATCCCTGTTGATCCCCGGTTTGAAAGGGCATCTTAGGGAGTTGGACGGCGCGGAGCAAACAGGCCCGATCCCCTCTCCCTCTGGGAGGGGGTCAGGGTGAGAGTTCTGGTGCCGCAAAGCCTGAACCCTCGCCCTCGCTTCGCTCGACCTCTCCCAGAGGGAGAGGGGATCATATTCTGATTACTGTTTCTTCCGTCGCTCTTCGTACAAATCCAGGAGCGTATAGAAAATCCTGAGCGTCGGGGTGGGCACGCCGGCGGCCTCGCCCATCTTCACGACGACGCCGCAGAGGGCTTCGTGCTCGACTGGTCGGTTTGCCGAAACGTCCCAGGCCATCGAGGTCCGCACGTCGGGCAGCCCCATGGTCGCCTGGATGTGGCGGTCGGCGTGTTTGTAGTCCAGGGCAATGCCGCTTGCCTGCGCCACGTCGACAACCTCGTACATCGCGCGGCGCACCAGCTCGCGGGTCTCCTCGCGCCCGAGCAGCTCCAGCGGGCTGCATCCGGAGATCGCCGAGAGAGTGTTGAGCGAGGCATTCCACACCAGCTTGCGCCACTTGTCGGCGCGGATGTCCTGGCTGCGGATGGTCTGGATCTTCGCCTCGGTGAGCGCGGTCGCAATTTTCTCGATGGCCTCGGGCGTCTTCTCCGGATCGGAGTAGCCGATGTCCCCGAGCGTGATGATTCCCGAGGCGAAGTGGCGCACCACGCCGGGCGCCTCGGTCAGCGCGCTCACGTAGCAGGTACCGCCCAAAATCTCGGCATGGGGAAAGCGCTCGCGCAGAAAGTCCTCGGTCTCCACCCCGTTCTGGAGGGGAAGCCAGTAGCAGCCCGGCACTGCCAGTGCGTCGAGTCCCTCGGCTGCGGCCTGGTTCTGGTAGCTCTTCACGCACCAGAGGATCAGGTCGAAGGGCCCGGCTTTTGCGAACTCCGCCGCCGGAAGCGCGCGCACGTCCACGTGTTTGCTCTCGCCCTTTTCAAAGTGCAGCGTGAGCCCGTTCTGCGAGAGCGCTTCGAGCGTCTTGCCGCGCGCCATGAACGTGACCTCCGCACCGCCGAGCGCGAGCATCCCGCCGTAGTAACCGCCAACCCCGCCCGGGCCGACCACACCGATTCGCATGAGGGAATCCTCCGAGTGGGGAAAGGTAGCGGGTAGGTCGTGCACAAGCCAGCTACCGGCGTCAGAGATTCGCCGGTTCGCCTTTTCTCAACGTGCACGTGCACCTGCACGAGCACGTGCACGTTGAGCTATTCCGAATTATGCGGCTTTTGCGGGAGCAGCAAGAATGGTTGCCACACGTACAAAACGGGCCCCATCCGGGGCCCGTTTCGATTGATCTGATTCAGCAGCTCAGACCGAGACAACGGCCTCGATCTGGGGGAAGTGGTCCTTCAGGCGTTTTTCGACACCGAAGGTGAGTGTCATCTGGGACGAGGGGCAGCTCACGCACGCGCCCTGCAGACGAAGACGCACCACGCCCTCGTCGTAACCGATGAACTCACAGTCACCGCCGTCCATGCGAAGGCCGGGACGAATCTCCGCATCAATGACTTCCGCAATGGCGTCTTCGAGTTCTTCGTCGCTCATCTCGACCGATGATTTTGCCTGTTCTGCCTCGGCGCTCATGTTGTCTCCTTGCGCGGCGCACCCTGACGGCACGCCTCTCAAACTGGCCCCAGTATAGCCGCACGGGCGCCGGTGGCGAGGGGGCCTGCCTCCACGTGGTGCGCCATGGATTTAGGGGGTGATCGTGCCATACTGGGCCCATTCCCGCCCTGGAGGAACCTCAATGAATCGCAAAATCGCCCTGCTTGGCCTGGTCCTGACCATCGGCCTGACACAAACCGGATGCAGCATTCTGGGATTCGGCCTGCACGGCCCCGAGCAGGAAGCCGTTCGCCCCGGCGAGCCCATGCGGGTCTACCCGGCGGGCCGCGCGCTTACCGGCAAGTCCCTGGACACCGTCCTCATCGACGCACAAATCACCCGCAAGGAAGTGCCGCTGACCAGCAACACGGTGCGCGACATCGCCTCGAAAACCCTCACCGCGGTGGTCAACGTCTTCAGCAAGCACACCCAGGGCAGGTTCCAGCTCCTGCCGCTGCTTCCCCTGCCCGGCACGACCTTTCCGGTGAGGATCGAAGGCACCGCGCTGGGCTCGGCCTTCTTCGTCCACCCCGACGGTTACCTGCTGACCAACAACCACGTCATTGCCGGCGCGGAATCCATTACGGCCAAGACCTCCGACGACAAGGAATACGATCTCACCGTGATTGCGCGCGACCCGACCCTCGATGCCGCGCTGCTCCGTGTGAGCGTGACGGGCGCGAAGTTCGACCACATCCCGCTGGGCGATTCGAGCCAGATTGCCGTCGGCGACTACGTCATCGCCATCGGCAACCCGCTGGGCCTGGGTCACTCCGTCACCCAGGGCATCATCAGCCAGACGCACCGCAACCTGCCGGGCATGGAGGAGGCGCTCGGACGAAAGATCGACCTCATCCAGACCGACACGGCCATCAACCCGGGCAACTCGGGCGGGCCACTCATCACGACCACCGGTGCCGCTGTCGGAATCAACACCGCCATGCTTCGCGGCACGCAGGGCCTGAGCTTCGCGATCACTGCCAATGACATCCGCGATTTTGTGAAGAAAGTCCTCGCGGGCTCGGGACAGACCACGCAGCCCCGCCAGTAGGGACACCCGCAACAGCCGTGACCACAGAAAATCCCGCCGAACAAGCGGCCGAGCACCACCCCTCGCGGACGAGCCCGTCCCTGCGGGGTGCGGGCGTGGGACGCGGAATCCTCTTCCTGACGGCCAGTCGTGCAATTTTTCTGCTGACCCGGCTCGTCTACTTTTTCCTGCTCCCACGCCTGCTTTCGAGCCCGGCGGAATACGGCAACTTCGTCGTCGCCATCGGCATCGCCGTTGCCGCCAGCACGGTGTTCATCAACGGCACCCAGCAGGCAGTCTCCAAACTCAGCGCCGAGGAACCCGCGCTGGCCGACGCTGTGCGCACCGCCGCGCTGCGAAGCCGCCTGTGGATCTGCGCGCTGGTCCTGCTGGCGTTCTTCTTCGGTGCCGACGCTCTGGCCTCGCTCTTCAATGACGCCGCGCTCGCCCCGCTTTTTCGCGTGGGTGGCATCGTGGTTGCGGCCAACGGCTTTTTCGCCGTGCTCATGGGCGCGGCCAACGGGACGGGCCGTTTCGGCAAGCAGGCCTTCGCCGACATCTTCATGTCACTTTCCAAGCTCGCCCTCGTGCTGGGTGCGGCTGCCGGCGCGGGCTCCGCGCTGGCGAGCATCAGCGGCTTTGCCGGCGCGCAGGTGCTCGGGCTTGCCATTGCCGCCGTGCTCATCGGCGTGCGACCACTTGAAGGGAACTACCCCTTCAAGCGGCTCTGGCAATATGAGAGCGCGCTGCTGGCCTTCAGCCTGGTGATGAGCATCGCGGTGCAGTCCGATCTGTTCCTGCTCAAGGCCTTGCTTCCCGCCGGCGAGTCCGCCGGGCAGGCGGGCCTCTATGCCGCCGCGCAGATCTTCGCCCAGGTTCCCGCCGCGCTCACCATGTCGGTGAACCTCGTCATCCTGCCGGTGGTGGCCTCGGCCATTGCGCGCAAGGCCGATGCGGAGGCCCGCGAGTCCATCGAGAAGCTGCTCGGCCTCGCCCTCTTCGCCGTGCTCTGGGCCTGCCTGCTGATCTCGCTCAACGCGCCGGTCCTGATCGGCCTTGTCTATCCGGCCGAATACCTCCCCGCGGCGCCGGCTCTCCGGGTGCTCGTCTTCGGCGGCGCGGCGTTTACGATGCTGAGCATCTGCACCTCCATCGTCACCGCCGCGAGCCTGCCGCGCGTGAGTTTCGTGCTGGCGCTCGTCTACCTCGTCGCCACCTGGGGCAT
>JAGRBM010000499.1 GCA_020434085.1 Chrysiogenia bacterium
GAACAGAAACGACGTAGGGGCGGGGTCTACCCGCCCTTTACTCCATACCGGTACATCCGATGGGGGCGAGTAGACCTCGCCCCTACATTAAGACAGGAGACCGAAGGTCTCACCCCATCCGGTCGGCCGCTTTGAGCGCCGCGCGGCCGATGCGCATGATGCGCAGGTCGCCCCACGGTGATCCCGTGCCGCTGTTGACCGTGAGCGCCACCGAGAGGTTGCGTTCGGGACAGGCCCAGCCGCCCGAGCCACCGAAGCCGAAGTGGCCGAAGGACCTGGGCGGGCGCCGCGCGAGCACGAAGGGCTGGTGGTAGCCGAGGCGCCAGTTCATGGGCACCGGGATCACGCGGTCCACGGTCTTGATGTGGCGGCGCGTGGCTTCCTGCAGGGTTTCTTCGGAGAGGATGCGCACGCCATCGATCTGGCCGCCACCGGCAAGGGCGGCGTACATCTTGGCAAGCGAGCGGGCCGTGAAGGCGCCGTTTACCGCCGGCATGGATGCGCGCAGCGACTCGGGGGTGTTGAGGCTCCGGGGATTGAAGCCCGGGGCCATCATGGCGTCGGCAAAGGAACGGGTGTCGTATTTGATACCCACCTTCTCGGCGAGCTTCATGCCCTTGCGCGCGCGAGCGATCATCTTCGCGCGGTCGTTCTTCTTGTTCTTGTTTTCGCCCGACTTCTTCGCACCGAAGGGATCGCCGCCCATGAGGAGCTCGGCCACGCGCGGGTGGTGCTCGTCGGGCACGCCGACAAAGAGGCCATCCAGCGAGAGCGGCACGGCCAGCTCGTCCTGCACGATCTGCGCGAAGGTGCGCCCGTCACCGGCCACGCGGCGAATGACCTCGCCCACGAGCCAGCCGTAGGTCATGGCGTGGTAAGTGCTCGCCTTCGTCGGCGCGCGCGGCGGGGTGCGCTGCGCCAGGCGGCGGGTCATCTCTTCCCAGTCGTTTAACTGATCGGCGTGGTCGATGAGGCTGCGCACGTCGTAGAGGTTGGCGGTGTGGGTCAGAAGATGCCGGACCGTGATCGCGTCCTTGCCGCCCTCGGCGAACTCCGGCCAGTGCTTTGCGACCGGATCGTCGTAACCGAGCAGTCCGCGGTCGACCATCATGTGCAGCAGCGTGGCGGTCACGCCCTTGGTCGTCGAGAACGAGATCGAGAGCGTGTCCTGCTCCCAGGGATTTCCCGCGCGGTCGCGCCGCCCGCCCCAGACGTCCACGACTTTTCGCCCCTTGTGGTAGACGCTCACGGCGGCTCCGCCGTGGGTCTGCTCGAGTTGCTCGGCCAGTACCTTGGCAACCTGGCCGTAGCCCTTCTCCACCGTTCCCTGCACTCGCTCCATGACACGCTCCTTTCGGATCGCTCGCCTTAGCTGAACATCCGTTCAGTTAAGTATGAGAGAGCGGGGCGCGGCGCGTCAAATACCGAATTCCGCGCTTGACGCCCCCCTGGAGGGGGAATAGCCTCGCTGAACACTTGTTCACTGACAGGTGAGAGGGGGAACTCCCATGAAGAATCTGTTCAACATCGAGGGGAAAGTGGCGCTCGTAACCGGCGGCTCGCGCGGGATCGGCGCCATGATCGCGCGCGGCTTTGTCGAAAACGGGGTGAAGACCTACATCAGCTCGCGCAAGGCCGAGGTCTGCGACGAAGTGGCTAAAGAACTCTCGGCGCACGGCCAGTGTATTTCCCTGCCGGCCGATCTTGCCACCATGGAGGGGGTCGAGTCCCTCGCCGCCGCGCTCGGCGAGAAGGAAAGCAGGCTCGACATTCTGGTCAACAACGCCGGCGCCAACTGGGGCGCGGGCATCGAGCAGTTCCCCGAGTCGGGCTGGGACAAGGTGATGGACCTCAACGTGAAGTCCCCCTTCTTCCTCACGCAGAAACTCCTGCCCGCCCTCAAGAAGGCCGGCACCCACGAGAGCCCCGCGCGCGTCATCAACATTGCCTCGGTCGACGGGATGCACGCCCCCTCGCTCGAGACCTACTCCTATTCCTCCAGCAAGGCAGCGCTCATCCTGCTGACCAAGACGCTTGCCAAGCGCCTGGCCCGCGACCACATCAACGTCAACGCGGTCGCGCCCGGCCCCTTCGAGAGCAAGATGATGGAAGCCACCCTGAACTCGGCGCGCGATGCAATCGTCAGCGCCGTGCCCCGAAAGCGCATCGGCGAGCCCGGCGACATGGCCGGCGTGGCGATCTATCTCTCGGCCCCGGCAAGCAGCTACGTCACCGGCGCAGTGATCCCGGTGGACGGGGGGATGGTGACGTGTCTGTAGCCATCTCCTGACTCGACTTTTCAAGGCATTGTCATTCTGAGGGACGCAAAGCGTCCCGAAGAATCGCGTCCACGCCGCCTCCACGCGATCCTTCGCTCTGCTCAGGATGACAGGATACGGGGAACTCAATTTCCCAGACTCTTTCGAATGGAGACCGACGGAAACCGCGCTTCGCTCCGGTCGGGATGACGGGTGAAGCCTGCATTCCACCCTCCCCCTGAAAGCGAAAGCGCGCTAGTCTCCCACCACTCATGAAGAGCGACCCCAAAGACACGCCCGGGCCGCTGGGGCTCTCGCGCTACCAGTGGCGCGTGCTCATTGCCGCTTGGCTGGGCTGGGGGCTCAACATCTTCTGCGCCCTGCTCTTCAACTACGTGGCGGCGCTGTGCCTGCCCGACCTGCTGGGGCTCTCCGAGTCCGACCCGGCCTTCAAGGGGACCATCGCCCAGTGGACGGGCTATCTCACGGCCGAGCTGCTGCTGGGATGGGCCATCGGCGGGATCATCTTCGGCAAACTTACCGACCGCATCGGGCGCACGCGCACGCTCGTCTTCACCATGATTACCTATTCGCTGGCGACCGGCGCGTGCGCGCTGGCGCCGAACATCTGGACCCTGGCGATTCTGCGCGCGGTGGCGAGCCTTGGCATCGGCGGCGAGTGGGCGGCGGGCGCCTCGCTCGTGGCCGAGACCGTGCCGGATGAAAAACGCGTGCTCAGTGGCTCGCTGCTCTACACAAGTTCGCCGCTGGGGCTGCTACTCGCCACCTGGGTCACCGACCTCGTGCTTTCGAAAATCGGTGCCACAGCGGGAGATCCCACGCTGGCCTGGCGCGTGGTATTCGCGACGGGGCTCGTTCCGATTCTCGCCGCCATCTGGGTGGCGCGCACGGTCAAGGAACCCACCGAGTGGAAGCCCGCCGAGCAGAGCGGCCTGGTGCGCGAGCTCTTCACCCCCGAGCTTCGCAAGACCAGCATCGGCGCCCTGGCCATGTCGGGCCTCTCCCTGGTGACGTGGTGGACCTACAGCGCGTTCATCCCGACCATCGCGCGCTTTCTGGCCGACGACGTCGTGCCGCTGCCGCCGCCCGGAGAGCTCGCCCAGCTCAAGGTCGCCTTCGCCACCCGCGCGAGCGCCCTGTTCAACTTCAGCGGCTTCGTCGGCACGCTGCTCACCATCCCGGCCGCCATCTACCTGGGGCGCCGCCTCATGTTCGTGAGCTACTTCGCCGTCTCCAGCGCGCTGCTCTGGTGCGCCTTTGCCCTGCCGCTTGATCCCCACACCCGCATCAGCGTGCTGGGGCTCTCCGGGCTCACGGTGTTCGGGATCTTCGGGGCCTTTCCGTTTTATCTGCCCGAGCTCTACCCCATGCGCCTTCGCGGCACTGGCGCGGGCTTTACCTACAACACCGGCCGCGTGCTCACGGCCGTGGGTCCCTTCGTCGTGGGCGAGATCGCCCGCGCCGGCGTCGACCCGGTTGCGGTCCTGCAGTGGGTGGCAATCGTGCCGGTTGTTTCGATCGGCTTCGTGCTGGGCGGATTCGTGCGCGAGACGCGCGGGCAGGACCTGGCGGCGCTGGAAGCGCTCGGCGAAAACATCAGCGTACAAAAGTGAAGGCTCTCGGCGGCCGGGGGGTAAAACCGAGAGCCTTCGTAACCAGCCGGAAGGTGCGTTAGGGTGCACCCGACCCGGACTGATCGAGGACGGTATTTCAGGCGGCGCGTTGCTCCTCGGATGGCGCCGCGTTTGCTCCCGCCATTGCGGGAGCGACCTGCGCGCTGGCCTCGAGTTCGACCACGTAGTCGACCCCGCGGCGCGCTTCGGCGATGATGCGGAAGCTGCCATGGCCGCCGCGTTCGAGTTCGAAGCTTCCTTCTTCTTCACCCTTGTCGGGCATGCGCACCTGCATGAGGCCGCGGCGCTGCACCGCTTCGCGAAGGGCGGCGACGATGGCCACCTTCCGCGCCAGGGACTCGTCGTCTTTCACAGGGGCCGAGCCGCGCGCCCGCATTCGCGAGGGCGCCTTGCGCATCTGCAGCAGAGGCAGGGCGACCCACAGGCCGATCAGGGAAATGGCAACGCCGGCAATCAGGATGGTCATCATTGCAGTTGTTCCTTCCATGTGCGTTTCCCTTTCCCTGCGCTCCATTCAGCGGAGCCCCTTGCGCGGCGCGACTTTGCGCTTTGCTTACAGTCTCAGGATACGAAGCAAATCGGAAAAATAGCGTGCGCGAAATCACGAAACGCTCGTTTTGAGCCGTAACAAGTGGGGAGAAATGTAAAGGGCTGTAACAAAGCGTGCGCTTTGTCACAAACATGGAGGTCAAAGCATCTGGCCGGACGGCCAGTCCATATTCAGCGGCGCTGCTCGCTCACGCGGAGGCCGGCAATACGTAGAGCAGAAGCCCCAGGAAGTGCGTGACGCTTCCGGCCAGCACGAACAGGTGCCAGATGGCGTGGTTGTAGGGCAGCCGGTCCCACACGTAGAAGATCACCCCGCCGCTGTAGAATGCGCCGCCGAGAAACAGCGCCACAATGCCCTCATGGGGAATCGAGGCAACCATGTCCTTGTAGGCCAGCACGCAGAGCCAGCCCATGGCCAGATAGGCTACCAGGGAGAGACGCTCGAACCGGTGGATGGCGAAGACTTTCAGCACAATGCCGGCAATCGCCACGCTCCAGACGGCGGCAAAGAGCCAGAGTCCGATGCTCTCTCGCAGAGACACCAGGAAGAAGGGGGTGTAGGTTCCCGCAATCAGCAGATAGATCGAAACGTGGTCGAGAATCTTGAACACGTGCTTGGCCCGCGGGTTCGGGATGGCGTGATAGAGCGTTGAGGACAGATAGAGCAGAAAGAGCGTCGTGCCGTAGATTGCAAAGCTGGTGATCCGCCAGGGATCGCCGTGTTCGGCCGCGCGCACGACGACCAGGATAAGGCCGGCAATGCTGAGGGCGGCACCAACGCCGTGGGTGATGGCGTGGGCGATTTCCTCGCCCAGCGTATAGGAGACCTCTTCGCGTGAGCCCACAAATCCTCCAGGAGCGAAGCGGACTTGTCGGCTTCGAACTGCGCTCCATTCATAGCTCAAATGTGTGGGGCAGTGGGCAAAAACTTCTCGTTCACGCCCGCGGGCACGCTCATGCCGAAACAGGCAGCACGTAGAGCAGAATCGCGAAGAAATGCGTGATGCTCCCCGCCAGCACGAACAGGTGCCAGATGGCGTGGTTGTAGGGCAGCCGGTCCCAGACATAGAAGATCACGCCGCCGCTGTAGAACACGCCGCCCAGAATGAGCAGCACGACGCCCATGTGAGGAAGCGAGTGGGCCAGGTCCCGGTAGGCGGCCATGCAGATCCAGCCCATGCCCAGATAAGCGACCAGTGAGAGCTTCTTGAAGCGGTGGATCGCAAACACCTTGAGCACGATGCCGACGATCGCGATGCTCCACACGGCGCCAAAGAGCACCCAGCCCACCGTGCCCCGCAGGGTCACCAGCAGAAACGGCGTGTAGGTCCCGGCGATGAGCAGGTAGATCGACACGTGGTCGAGCACCTTGAAGACGTGCTTGGCCTTCGGCGAGGGGATCGCGTGGTAGAGCGTCGATGACAGGTAGAGCAGGAAGAGCGTGGCGCCGTAGATGGCGAAACTCGTGATCCGCCAGGGATCGCCGTGGAGCGCCGCAAGGGCGACCATCAGGGTCAGGCCGGCCACGCTTAAAGCGGCGCCGACGCCGTGGGTGATGGCATGGGCGATTTCTTCGCCGAGGGTATAGGGGGCTTCGGGATGTGCGTCCGGGCGTGCGTGTACAGATGTGCTCACGATTCCTCCAAAAGGCGGACCGGTATTGCTGGCTCCGAACAGCAGTCTCTACGTACACGAATGTTAAATCGGATACAAGGCGCAGTGCGCAACAACGGGTCAGGCGGCCGATTCCTCGCCGTGCTCGCGGGGGCTCCAGACGCACACGCGGTTGCGACCGGTTTCCTTGGCCCGGTAGAGGGCCTTGTCGGCGCACTCGATGAGGTCGCTCTTGGTGGCGGCGTGGTCGGGGAAGCAGGCGATGCCCAGCGAGATGGTAATCGAGAGCTCAAGCTCTCCCTCGCGCAGCTTGGTGCGGGCCACGTTCTTGCGGATGCGCTCGCAGACGTCCTTGACCCGCGCAAGCCGCGTCTCGGGAAAGACGAAGACGAATTCCTCGCCGCCGTAGCGGGCGACCAGGTCCATGTCGCGGATGCTCTGGCGGTAGATGCGCGAGAGGTGGCGCAGCACCGCGTCGCCGACCGGATGGCCGTAGGTGTCATTGAACTTCTTGAAGTGGTCGATGTCGGTGAGCACCACGCTCAGCGGGCGCTCGGTGCGCTGGGCGCGGCGCAGCTCTTCATCGAGACGTTCCTGGAAGGTGCGGTGGTTGCACAGGCCGGTGAGCCCGTCGGTTGTTGCCAGCGATTCCATCCGCTCGAAGAGGCGCGCGTTGAGCAGCGCGGCCGTGGCCTGCCGCGAGAGCAGCTCCAGCAGGCGCAGCACGAACGAGCCCTGGCGGCTGCGCTTGCGGCTGGCCAGCACCAGGCAGCCCAGCACGCCCTCGGCCGATTCCGAGGCGAAGGGCAGCAGCAGCACCCACTCAAAGCGCGGGAGTTTTTCTTTTGCGTGAAAGAGCGCGCGCGAGCCGCCCGAGTTCTGTGAGAGCGGCAGCGCCTGCCCGGTCTCGAGCACCCAGCCCGTGCGCGAGCCGTTTAAATCCACGGCAGCGCCCATGAGCTTGTCGGCCCCCTGCCCCACCGCAGCGCGAATGGTGGGCGCGCCGGTTGGCCCGGCGGGCACGGTGACCACGGCGCCAAGGTCGAAGTCGGCGATGCGGCGCGCCGAATCCAGCAGCGCGCCGGCGATCTCCTCGGCGCGAAGCGATCCCGAGAGCGTCGTGGAGGAAACGTACAAAGATCCGAGCTGGCGCTTCACCATGAGCACACAGAGCAGGGTGCGGGCGTTGGCGAGGATTTCCGAGACCTGGGTGGCCGCCATGAAGAAGGCCTGCTGGTGCTCGGGCGAGATGGCGCCCTCGACCGGCAGGTCGGCGCAGAGCACGCCCGAGGCGTGCTCGACTCTGCCGCCCACGGCCTCTTCGCTGCCGGGCGCGGGCACGGGCACCGCGAGGAAGCTGCCCACGTCGCAGCGCTCTTCATAGTAGGGAAGCCGGTAGCGCACGCCGTCGAATTCGTTCATCACGACAGGCGCGCCGTTTTCGAGCACCCAGCCGATGAGCCCCTCGCCCGGCGCCAGCCGCGGGCGCGCGTCGAGCTCCAGTGAGCTGGCCGCCTCGCGCAATCTCAGTTGCCCGTTGGAGTCCAGGAGATAGAGCGCGCACGAGCGCGCCGAGACGATCTTTCCAAGCCGCTCGACAAGCGCGTAGAGGCTGCGCTCGATGTGGCGCGCCAGGTCGTCGAGGTCGCCCTCGATGGCGCTGGCAAGCTTCTGGGGCTCTTCGCCCTCGTCGCCGCCGCCGAGCACGCTCTCGGCGCGAAGCTCGGCCCGGTCGCTGCGAAGGTTGCGCACGACGTTCTCGAGCTTGCGGCGGCGCGCGCGCTCAAAGCCGATGAGCGCGCCAAGTCCCACCGAAAAGAAGCAGTAGAAAACGGCCAGGGAGAGAAGCTGCGTCAGTCCGTCCTCTGGAGCGCCGGCGCGCACGAAGGCCGCCACCGACCAGCCCGTGCAAACGAGCGCGCTGAGTGCCGCATGGGGGATGCGCTGCACCGAGGCCAGCAGCGCCAGCAGCAGGAACACCACGGGCGCAAGGGGCGAGGCCTCCATCCCGCCGGTGGCGGCCACGCCGCTGAGCACCAGGACCAATAGAGAAATCGCCGGCGCGGGCGAGAGGTGGTTCGATTCGGCAAAGACGCCGCGGGTCTCGAAGAACAGCAGCGCCGTGAGCGCCAGCAACGCGGGTCCCGCAACAAGGTGCATCCAGTTGTAGGCGGAAGGATCGGTCCAGAACGCGCTCAAGCTGAGTGCGTAGAAACCCAGCAACGTCGCGGCCAGCGCGAGCTGTCTGGCAAGAGGGCCGCGCCCTCCGGCATGCTGGTCACGCCCGGAAGGCGCGCCGGATTTTCGGGATTCACGCAAACAGGCGCCTTAGCGGAACCGATAAACCAGTTCGCCGGCCCTCACCAGCCCCAGTTCCTGACGAATGATCCGCTCGGTGGCCTGCGGGTCCTCGCGCAGCACCTTGATGCGACGCGCGAGCGCGTGGTTGTCAGCCGCCAGGGCCGCCACGCGCGCCTCGATCTCCGCATTCTGCACCGCGAGCGAACGCACCTGCACCGCGCTCTGCACAAAGTTGTAGAGCGAGAAGCCGAGCGCGAACGCCGCCGCGAGCGATGCCATGTATCTTCGCCAGGGCATGGGACTTATTTTGTACCAAGGATACGCGGAATTGTCAATGATTTTGGGGAGATAGGCGGCACTACCGCTTTCATTCGGGCGAAGGCCTGTCCAACCACGTGCGCCCCCACCGCGTCATCCCGACCGAAGCGCAGCGAAGCGGAGGGATCTCGCAACCTCGAACCAGCATTGGCCATTCAAAGGCCGGCACAGCTTCGAGGTTGTGAGATCCCTCGACTTCGCTCGGGATGACGGGTGTTCGGATTGCCTACGTGGACGTGGACGTGGACGTGGACGTGGACGTGGACGACAGCATCATCTCACATCACTGACCCGCATACGCAAATAACCTGTCATTCTGAGCGAAGCGAAGAATCGAATCCCAGCCGGCTCCAGCCGATTCTTCGCTTCGCTCAGAATGACAACTTCTCATTGGAGCCTGCGAACTGCTAACCCTACTTCGCCCGCGCCTCAATCCCCAGCTTCCTGAATCCCGCGCCGCGGATGATGTCGAGGATTTCGACGACGCGGCCGTGGCGGGCCAGCTCGTCGGCGCGCAGCGCCAGGGGGACGTCCTTGTCGGGGGTTTCGGCCAGGAAGGCCTGCAGTTCTTCGAGGCTGCGCTGCCGGCCCTTGATGAAGATCTCGCCGCTCGCGTTGAGTTCGATCTCGATCATGTCGGGGGCGGCGGCCTCGCGCTGCTGGGCGGATTTCGGAAGGCTGATCTCCACGCCCGAGCGGCTGGCGAAGCTGGTTGTCAGCATGAGGAAGATGAGGACGATGAAGAGAATGTCGATGAGCGAGGTCAGGTTGATCTCGCCCTCGAGGTCTTTGGCGCGCGCGCGTCCGAAGGCCATCAGCCTTGCGCCTCCGCGCACAACTGATCCATCACGCGGAAGGCCTCGATCTCGATCTCCAGGGCGACCGACTCGGCCTTGCCCTGAAAGTAGCGCGCGCTGATGATGCTGGGGATGGCCACGAGCAGGCCGAGCACCGTCGTATAGAGCGCCGTCGAGATGCCCGAGGCCAGTTGCTCGGGCGCGGCAATGCCCGCGCCGCCGGTGGCCTGCGCGAAGATCAGCACCATGCCGACCACCGTTCCGAGCAACCCGAGCATGGGCGAGATCGTCCCCACCGTGGCGAGCGCCGCGACGCCGCGCTCGAGAAAGACCGACTCGCGGCGGCCCACCTCCTCGATGCGCTCTTTCAGGGCCGCGCGCGGAAGGCCCGCGTGGGCGGTTGCCGCCAGCAGCACCCGCGAGAGCGGGGTGTCGGTCTTGCGGCAGAGCGTGCCGGCTTCCTCATAGGCCCCTCGGCCCAGAAGGTCGTCGAACTCGACAAGGAACTGTTCGGGAAAAATCTTCGTGCGGCGCAGCGCCAGCAGGCGCTCGAAAAAGAACGCCATCGCCACCGACGAACACAGCGCAATGGGCAGCAGCGCGCCGTAGAAGATCCAGTCCTGCGTGGTCCAGTCACCCATGGGGGAAGCTCCCGCAGCCCCGGCAAAGAGAGTGCCGGGGTGCCCGGAGAGTTATAGGGAGGGCGGGGGATGGGTGCAAGCGGGGGGCTTCGGCACTTTGATTCAGGCAATCCACCCGCCGTTCAGTCTACCTTGGCCATCGTGAGCGTGCTCGTGCTCGTGAACGTGCTCGATTCGTGCACCAGCACGTTCACGTCCACGTTCACGACTGCCCGGGCGCTCGGTTCGGCTGCGGCTGCGGCTGGCGGGATTCACGATGGATAGATCGGCAGAACAGGTGAACTGGACTCCCCCCACCCCGCGATTTACGCTCCACGGGTTCGTAAACGACGTCTACTTCGGAAAATGCGCGGGCCTGACGGGTTCGTGCGGGAGCGAGAGCCATGACAGACCGGGGCTACAAGCGCCGCAAGATGTTCATCGACACACGCGAGCAGGTGACCTTTGCCATCCGCTCGACCGCCCATGTGGGGATTTTCCTGCTGGCCGCGTGCATTCTGATCTACGGCCCCGGCGAGGGCGGCCGGCTCTCGGGCATCCAGCGGATCACCAACGAATTCCTCTACAACATCTCGGATCGGCTGTGGTTTCTCATCCCGGCCTTCGCGCTGGTGTGGATGATTTCGGTCATCGGCAGCCACCGCGTGGTGGGCCCGGTCTTCGGCTTCAAGAACGCGCTGCGCTCGGTCGTCGGCGGCGACCTGACTACGCGGCTCACCCCGCGCGCGGGTGACCACTTTGCAGAGCTGGCCGCGCTCATCAACCACGTCATCGATGTCGAGCACGACAACGTCCAGGCGCTTGCCGAGGCCCGGGGCAAACTCAACGAGGCCCTCGGCGAGAGCGGCGAGGTAAAAGACGCCGCCGCCGCCCGCGAAGCCGCCGCCGAGCTCGGCGAAATCCTAGGGCGCTACAAGCTGTAGGGGGCTTTGCCCCTCCCCTGGCAGGATGCGGGCTGAAAAGTCTTGACACCTCAAGCTCTGTCCCGCATCATGGCCCCATCATGAAGTTCGCATTCGCACAACTTCGTCTCTTCTCGGCTCGCTGGAGCTGGTGGCGCCCCCGCGCCTAATTTACTTTTTCCAAAACAATTGGCGTTTTGTATAAACCCTGCGTCGCAAGAGCGGCGCGGCGCGCAGCGGCAGAGCCGTGCCTCCGGCCGTGCGCGAGCCCCCGGCGGACCCGCATTGGAGAGCGGCGCCGGACCCGAAGAAGAGAAAGACCATGTATACCCCGACCCTTGAAGAATTCCGTGAACTGGCCAAGCAGGGGAACCTCGTCCCCGTGCGCCGCTCCTTTGTCGCCGATCTGGAGACTCCGGTCTCCGCGCTGCGCAAACTCTCCGCGGGCGAAGAGGCCTGCTACCTCCTGGAGAGCGTCGAGGGCGGCGAGCGCTGGGGCCGGTATTCCTTCCTGGGCGTGGGCTGCCACAGCCTCATTCGCGCCAGGGACGGACGCGTCGAGATCACAAAGAAGGGCAAGACCGAATCGCGCATCAACAACGGCAATGCGCTCGAAGAGCTCAAGAAGCACCTGGCCGAGGTAAAGCCCGTCGCTGTCGAAGGGCTTCCGCGCTTTGCCGGCGGCGCCGTGGGCTATCTCTCGTATGATGTGGCCCGCTATTTCGAGCGCCTGCCCCACACCAACGAGGACGTGCTCGGCACCGATGACTACATCTTCGGCACGACCGACGTGCTGGTGGTCTTCGACAATGTCACGCATGAGGCCCAGATCCTGGCCAACGTGGACCTGCGCGATCACCCCTCGGTCGAGCGGGCCTACACCGCCGCTCTGGATCGCATCGATGAGATGGTCGGCCGCTTGCGCGCGAGCATCGACTACCCGCCCGTGGGCGTGAAGCCCGATCACCCACTGGAGGTCACTTCGAACTTCACGCAGGAAGAGTTCGAGCAGGTGGTCGAGAAAGCCAAGGAGTATGTGCGCTCGGGCGACATCATCCAGGCCGTGCTCTCCCAGCGCTTTGCCACCGCCGAGAAGGTCGATCCCATCGACCTCTACCGCGCCCTGCGGATGCTCAATCCCTCGCCCTATCTGTTCTACCTCAAATTCGGCGAGACCCAGCTCATCGGCAGCTCGCCCGAAGTGATGGTGCGGCTCGAGGGCGACGACATCACGCTGCGCCCCATCGCGGGCACCCGCCCGCGCGGGGCAACGCTGCAGGCCGACCTCGAGTTTGAGGAAGACCTGCTGGCCGATCCCAAGGAGCGTGCCGAGCACGTGATGCTCGTCGACCTGGGACGAAACGATGTCGGGCGCGTGGCCCGCGTGGGCACCGTGCACGTCGACGAGTTGATGATCATCGAGCGCTACTCCCACGTCATGCACATCGTCTCGAACGTGAAGGGGCGGCTTCGCGAGGGGCGCGACGCCTTCGACCTGATTGCCGCCACCTTCCCGGCCGGGACGCTCTCGGGAGCGCCGAAGATCCGCGCCATGGAGATCATCGAGGAATTCGAGACCTCCCGGCGCGGCCCCTACGGCGGCGCGGTGGGCTACATCGGCTACGACGGCAACATGGACCTGGCGATCACGATCCGCACCTTCCTGCTGCACGAGGGAATGCTCAGCTTCCAGGCGGGCGCGGGCATCGTCGCCGATTCAGACCCCACCAAGGAATACGAAGAAACCTGCAACAAGGCCGCGGCGCTGCGCCGCGCGCTCGAGCTCGCCCGCGGCGGGCTCGATTGAAAGCGCTCGCCCGCGGCGGGCTCGACTGAGCCCCGCGCGCAAGTGAGGATACCGACATGCTATTGATGATCGACAACTACGATTCGTTCACGTTCAACCTCGTCCAGTACTTCGCGGAGCTGGGCGCGAAGATAAAAACCGTGCGCAACGACGCCATCTCCGTCGCGGGCATCGAAGACCTGGCACCCGAGGCGCTGATCGTCTCGCCCGGACCCTGCACGCCCACCGAGGCGGGCATCTCCGTCGAAGCGATCCGGCACTTCGCCGGAAAACTCCCGATTCTGGGCGTGTGCCTTGGCCACCAGAGCATGGGGCAGGCATTCGGCGGCAAGATCGTTCGCGCCGACCGGCTGATGCACGGCAAGACGAGCCCCATCAGCCACGAC
>JAGRBM010000500.1 GCA_020434085.1 Chrysiogenia bacterium
CTCCACCGGTCGCTACTTCTACGTGGTGGGCCGCGACGGTCGCATCTCCCTGATCGACCTGTGGACCAAGGAACCCTCCCTGGTCGCCGAAGTGAAGCCCTGCATCGACGCCCGCTCCGTGGACGCCAGCAAGTACAAGGGCGGCCACGAAGGCGGTTTCTTCAGCAATCTCTTTGGTGGCGGCGAATCCAAGGTGACTGCCGATTTCAGCGACAAGCTGGCCATCATCGGTTGCTACTGGCCCCCGCATTTCGCGGTTGTCGACGGCCTGACGCTCGAGCCCAAGAAGCTCGTCCGCACTGCCGGCTACACCTACGACACCAACGAGTATCTGCCCGAGGTTCGCGTGGCCTCCATCGTGGCCTCGCATTTCGATCCCCTGTGGGTCGTGAGCCTCAAGGAATCGGGCTATGTCGCGCTGGTCGACTACTCGGACGTGGACAACCTCGAGGTCACCATGATCGAGTCCGAGCGCTTCCTGCATGACGGTGGCTGGGATTCGACGAAGCGGTATTTCCTGGTGGCCGCCAACATGCGCGACACTGTCTCCGTCATCGACGTGAAGGAGAAGAAGCTCGTCACGAACATCAAGACCGGCAAGAAGCCCCACCCCGGTCGCGGTGCCAACTGGATCGATCCGGTCTACGGGCCGGTCTGGGCCACCACCCACATCGGTGAAGGTCGCATGTCGGTCATCGGTACCGATCCCGAGAATCACCCGAAAAGTGCGTGGAAGGTCGTTCGCGACATCAAGCTCAAGGGCCGCACCGGTGGGTTGTTCGTCAAGACTCATCCCAACTCCCCGTGGGTGTGGACCGATGCACCGCTCAATTCCGACAGCGACGAGATCCGCAGCATCTGCGTGCTCAGCAAGGTCAAGGGCGAGATGGAAAAATGCTTCCAGGCCACCGACCATGGCCGCATCGTCCACTTTGAATACAACAAGGCCGGCGATGAGGTGTGGGTCTCCGTGTGGGACAAGGAAGGCGAGCTGCTGATCTACGACGACAAGACGATGGAACTGAAGAAGAAGATCACCGGCGACTGGCTGGTGACTCCCACGGGCAAGTTCAACGTGAATAACACGCGGGACGACGTCTACTAAGGCTCCATCGAGATACCGCCTCGAGGGGGTGCCTCTCTAGAAGAAAGCCCCGCCCGGGAAACCGGGCGGGGCTTTTGTTTTGCCTGGAATGTGGAATTGCGAACCGATTCAGGGTTGCTGGCTCAATCGCTCAAGTTGCGTCGGATCCTTGATCACGAACTCTTCTTCCTCGGTCACCAGAAGCCCCTGCTTGGACCATTTTGAAAGCGTCCGGATCGAGGTCTCCACGGTCGTCCCCACCATGTCGGCAATTTCCTGACGGGTGAGCAGCCGCGGCATCCGCAACTCTCCGTCCTTACGACCGCCGACAAGGTCTTCGAGCCACAGGAAGAGCAACGCAATCCGGGTTTCCACGCTTGAAACCGTCCGGGTCTGCCAGTCGCGCGCGGTGCGCATCCGGCCGCCAACCTCACGGGAGTAGTTGAGCCCAAGCTCGGGATGCTCGCGGAGCATGGCAATGAATTCCTTGCCGGGAAAGCTCAGGAGTTCCACATGCGTGGCCGCCATGGCCGTTGCCGGCATGGGGCGCTGGTCGAGCACCGCCACGGCGCCCACCAGGTCTCCGGGACCTCGCAGGTCAAAAAGCACGGTCTTTCCCGCCACGGTCTCGCGAAGGATCTTCACCCAGCCCTCACGGACCAGGAAAATGCTGTTGATGTCATCGGCTTCGGAAAAAATCCGGCCGGCGCGGTCGTAGGATGCCGCAGAAGCGCTGGCAGCCAGACGCTCGCAAACATCGCCATCGACTCCCTTGAACAGCGACAGGCTGCTCAGATACGCCCGGAGATCCGTGTCATGCCCCTCGGCCACAGTGTGTCTACGCCTTTTCCCGGCCCATTTGAGCTACATCATACTGCAGCGGGGCCCCTGTGAGGTCGAATGGATGGGTGCGTGAGGCCTTGCCCGGACTGCAATCGTTCACCCCTGAACCCCATGCAGCCGCCTTCCATCAAGGCCACGCGACCACCTCTTTAGCGTACCGGGCGATACCCGTAAATGAGACAGCAGGAGCGATCTGCAGGCCATGAGTGATAATCCAGTGGAGACATCCAAGAACGCTTTCACACCCCGCACAGAGCTCTGGCGCGAGCCCTACCGCGCGTTTTTTGGCTTCGGGAGCCTCTATGCGCTGGGCTTTTTTGTGCTCTGGGGACTCCAACTGCGGGCCTGGGCCCTGGGGGTTGATCCGCCGGCCCCCGGGCTGGGAATCGCCCAGCACGCCCACATCGTCATCTGGGGCATCGTAGGGGCCTATGTATTCGGCTTTGCCCTGACGGCCTATCCCAAACAGAACGATGGCCCTTCCCTGCCCAAGCGTCTCCTGCAGGGGCTGTGGGCTCTCTTTGTCACCGCGCAGGCCGGCCTCGTTGCGGCATGGATCTTTGGATTCGGCAGCCTGCTCACGCCTGCTCTGCTGCTAGAAACCGCAGCTTATGTGCTGCTGTTTTCCTACCTCGCTCCCATGGGAATCCGGCAGATCGGCCAGCGTCTATGGGTGCAGGCACTTGGCGTGCTGGTCGCCCTAGCAACCGGGATCATCGCGCTTGTCCTGCACGGATTCGGCCCGCCCACCCTCCAGTGGGCGGCCGTTCATCTGGCCCTGTGGAACTACCTGCTGTTCCTGATCGCCTCTTTCGTCTATCGCTTGCTGCCCTTCTTCACGAGCCGCGTATGCGACTACGAGATGAACCGCGGTCGATTCTTTCTCCCCGTTCTCTGGGTGCTGCTTCTCGCCAAAACACTGGTTGTGCCTGCGGGTTCCGAACTCGCGAGCAGAGCGATCGATGCCGCGGCCTTTGCCTGGTGCTTTGCCGAATGGGTGCGCTACGCACCCGGGCTGGGCGTGCGTGTCCCCATGGTCTCAGTCCTCCATCTGGGCTGGTGCTGGGTCATGGGCGCCCTGGCCCTGGGCGCAATCAACCCTGGAATCCTGCAGATCCACATGCTGACCGTTGGCGGGGTCGTAGGATTTCTGATGGCGATCAGCACCCGCGTGAGCCTGGGCCACGGCGGTCGCCCCATCGTGCTTGGAAAGGCCGCCATCGCGGCCATTGTGCTTGTCCAGTTCGCCACCCTTGCGCGGGTTCTGGCCCCAACACTGCTACCCGACGTGAATGCCTATCAGCTCTACCACGTCAGCGCGCACCTGCTGGCGCTGGCCTTTCTCATCTGGGTGATCCGCTTTGGACCGATTCTCGTGCTGGCGAAGATCCCGCCGAAGAAGGAATGCCCGGTCTGATTCAATCGTGCCGTGTCAGTGCGGCGAAGACCTGCGGCAGTTTCAGCGGCAGGGTCTCAGGATTGAGATGAATGGCGTGGTGCTGCCGGAAGAGCAGCTTGAGCTGGGGCCCCACTTCCCGGTCCAGTGTGAGGCAATAGGGAATGATCCCCGCCCGGCGGGCCTCATCGAGCGCTCGCCGGGTGTCGGCCAGTGCGTAACTTCCCTCATATCCGTCTTCGTCCTGCGGACGCGCATCGCTGAGAATCAGCAGCAGCTTGTGCTGGCAGGCGCGCTTCTGCAGGGCTGCCGATGCGTGGCGTAAAGCGGCTCCCAGCCGCGTGAAAGCCTGCGGTTCGCAAGCGTCCATGCGCGCAAAGACTTCGTCGGTCCACTGCTCTTCGAAACGCTTGAACTCCACGATGCGCACGTTGCCCGGCCCGCTTCCTGAAAAGCCGAGGATCTCGACCTCATCGCCCAGAACGCGTTGCCCCATGGCAAAGAGGGCCGCACTCTCCATGCCGATCTCGAAGGCCCGCCGGTGACCGAGCCATTGCTCGGTGCTGGCGCTCACATCGATGAGCAAGGTAACCGCGACGGAGCGATCCATACGAATGTGCTGCTCGTAGAGGTTCTCGCTCATACTGCCGCCAAGACGCATCTGCACGCTCTGATCGACGAAGGCATCCAGGTCGATTGAGTCGCCGTCGGGCTGGCGCCCTACGCGCCGGGGAATCGGACGCAGGGAATCGAAGAGGCGAATCACCTCGCGCACGACCTGGCGGCGCGTTGCGAGTCCCTCGAGCACGCGGTTGCTGCGCGCATCGCCATGGGTTCGCGGGGTTTCCGGAAAAACCTGGCAGTAGCGGCGCCGGTAGCTCCCCTGCCCCGCGTCCCATTCATCGTAGCGAATACCGCCCTCACCGGGGCTGGAGAGCGCCGGCGTCGATTCGGTCTTCACAGCATGAAGAACCGGCGTGCGGGTACGAACCAGATCCATTGGCCCCGGGGGCGGTTCTTCTTCCCCGCTGGACGCCATCTCGTCACGCTTTTCGCCCGCCCACCGCCGGGTCATTTCCTCTTCGGATTCGGCGCGCTCGATGCGCAGGCCGCGGTCGTCTTCGGTGCGATTGAGGCGATTTTGCTCGCGGGCGGTGGATTCCGAACCGGTGATCTCTTCGCCCTGGCCCGATGACTTCACATCCTCGCTTTCAACCGGCTCCGCTTCAGTCAGCAGACGCACGGTGAGTGCCGGATAAAGCAGGCGGTCGCCGTCCTCGAAAGACTTCGCGCGCGCCAGGCGGCTCCGGTAGCCGGGCCATTCGGCCAGGATCCGGCCCTCAAGCTCGGCCGCCTCCGGCCATGCGAGCGCTTTGTCGGGATAGGCAGGCGAGTAGGAGAGCGCCTCGGCAATGGCGAGGAGCTGGTGGCCGTGGAAGACAGAGCGCGCCTCTATGGGAAGCGCGCGGCTCAACCGAACCGGCAGGCAGACCCGGTCCAGACGGCTCGTGCCGTCGGGCAATGTTGTGAAGTTGAGCTCGTCGCCTGCCGCCAGCGCCACGCTGCGACGGAAGGCCACGGCGGCAATGGGGCGAAGGGTTTCGA
>JAGRBM010000501.1 GCA_020434085.1 Chrysiogenia bacterium
CGCTACCGGCCAGCAGGTCACCGTGAGCTGCGCCGGCGGCGACGAGGGCCGCGTCTACGAGGGCGCGCTCAAGTTCGTCGTGGAGAAGATCGATCTGGAGGGACTTGAAGAGCCCCGCACCAGGGTGATGATGAACCTGGCCAACCCGGCCGAAGCCTTCAGCCTCTCCTTCCTGCCGAGCGCGGGCGTGGGACTGGCGCGCGAGGAATTCATCATCAACACCTACATCAAGATCCACCCGCTGGCCCTGCTGCGCTACGACCAGATCGAGGACGCCGACGCCCGTGCGAAGATCGACGAGCTGACCGCCGCCTACGAGGATAAGCCGCAGTTCTTCGTCGACAAGCTCGCCGAGGGCATCGCCATGATCGGTGCGGCCTTCTATCCGCGCGATGTGATCGTGCGCCTCTCGGACTTCAAGAGCAACGAGTACGCCAATCTCATCGGTGGGCGCCAGTGGGAGCCCCACGAAGAGAACCCGATGATCGGTTTCCGCGGGGCCTCGCGCTACTACAACCCGCGCTACCGCGAGGGGTTTGCGCTCGAATGCCGGGCGCTCAAGAAGGTCCGCGATGACATGGGGCTCACCAACGTGAAGATCATGATTCCCTTCTGCCGCACGGTCGAAGAGGGTCGCAAGGTGCAGGCCGAGATGGCCAAGCATGGTCTCAAGCGCGGCGAGAATGGCCTGGAGATCTACGTCATGTGCGAGATCCCGGCCAACGTGATTCTGGCCGACCAGTTCTCGGAGATTTTCGATGGATTCTCCATCGGCTCGAACGATCTGACCCAGCTCACGCTGGGCGTGGATCGAGACTCGGAAATCATCGCCGAGCTCTTCGACGAGCGAAACGACGCCGTGCGCTCTATGCTCGCCCAGGCCATCTCCCGGGCGAAGGCCAACGGCCGCAAAGTCGGCATCTGCGGGCAGGCCCCCAGCGACTACCCGGAAATCGCCCAGTTCCTCGTCGAGCAGGGGATCGACTCCATCTCGCTGAACCCGGACACGGTCCTGAAAACGACCCTCAAAATTCTGGAGCAGGAGAAGAAGTCCGGAAGTTGACTCTGAGTCACCGATCAGTCCCTTGGCACATCCGGCAAACAGGCTAGATTTGAGCCGGTCGCTGCCTCAATTCTGGCCACCTGCCCGCCTTCCGGGCAGGATTTCCGGCGGCATGCCCGCTTTTTTTCATTCTCCCGCCTTCCTTGTGACGCTAGAATGGTTGCTGGAAAGTAACAGCACGGCCTTCTCTGTGGGCGCCCGGACAGATCACAGATGACATCGGACATATGCGGCGAAAGTTGCATGGCATACGCTGGGGGGTACCATGTCGGACAGGATGCAAGAGGGCGCGCAAAACCAGTCACGGGAATCCAGCCCGGGCTCCACGGCGAAATCGCCCGCAAGCGACTGCGGCCAGGATCTCGTTCAACGTCCCAAAAACATTCAGGCCCAGCTTGCGCGACTTGCCGATCCGGACACGCGCATGCGCGCCCTGGCCACCTGCGCGGTGTGCCGCCTGGGCGAGCGGATGCAATCCCAGATCGATCGCATGGAGTATTTCCGAAAACTCCTGCAGGCCGCCTGCGGCGCTCCCCTGGATTCGAGCCGCGAACCCCAGAGCCTGCGCGCCGACCGCCTGAGCGTGGGCGTCGATTTCCCCGAGCTCGATACGGTTCCCCACTGGACTGAAGTTGCTGACGATGGCCGGATCTCCATCCCGTTTCTCGAGTTCATCGTCACGGGCATCGATGCAGAGCTGAGTTGCTTCAGCCGGCATCCCGAACTCAGCGCGGGCGACCTGAAAAAGATCAAGCGCGTGCACACCAGGCTCGCCGATCTCCTGCGCGAGATCACCCCGGAGGACGAGCCCTCCGACGGGTTGCCGCGCCTGCGCGAGGTTTTTGTCGATCCCAACAAGCTCGTCCCCCTGTGCGAGGAAAACGGCCTGCTCCATCAGGCCATTGCCGCTTGCCGCACGGGCTGTGAGCGCATCGATTCCTCCAGTTAAGTCAGAGTTTTTTTAGCCGTGTTCAGCGCGATCCTTCGCATGCTGCTACGATTCTTTCGCCGCCTGCTGGGCGGGGGGAGGAAGTCCCCTGTGCGCGAACAAGCAGGGAAAGTTCGTCGTGAAGAGCCGAGCATGACAGAGAAGAAACAAGCGCCCGCAGCCGCAGGCAAGAAACCCAAGGCGGATGGGCACGCAGCACCGGATGCACCGCCAAAGCCGGCGCCCGGGCAACCGATCAAGCTGCCGCCGCTACCGCCGCTTCCGGGCGGGGGCGAGTTCCCGCGCGCGGTGCTCGCCATGGTGGACCCCACCCTGCTCTTTCTCTACTGGGTCCTCGACGACGCGCTTGTCACGCGCACCGGCTCGGGTGGGCAAGCGCTCCTGTGCGTCGATGCCTCGGCGGACGGCGCGCACTTCAGCGAGGTCGCGCGCATCCACTTCGATTTTCGCGCCCCGAACTGGTACCTGCAGAACCAGCACACCAACTGCACGCTTCGCGTTCGCCTTGGCATGGAGAACGAGAACGGATTCGACGAGATTCTCCGCAGCGAGCCGCTGCGCATTCCGCGCATGGAGCCCGGCGATGAGCCCGAGCGCTGGCTCGACCTGAGCGAAAAGCGAAAAGAGCGCGCCGTGCTCTCGCCGAAGCTCCCGGCGGCGCGCGACTGGCCGCTGGCCGTCAGCCAGGCCGGCGCCGCGCAGGGATCGAGCCACCTGCTGCCCGTGAGCCCCGGCCAGTGGAACCCGAGCGGCCGGTCCATTGCGCCCGATGCCCGGCTCGACATTCCCAATCCGCCGGCCGACGCCTACCTGGCACTCGTCCTGCACGCCCACCTGCCCTTTGTTCGCCACCCGAGTCGCACGGCCATGGAAGAGGCCTGGCTCTTCGAGGCAATCCTCGGCACCTATCTGCCGCTACTCGATATTCTCGACCACCTCGAAGAAGAAGCAGTCCCCGGGCGCATCACCATGTCGCTGACCCCGCCGCTGGCAAGCATGCTCCGCGACGAGGTGCTCATGGCCAAGTTCGACGAGCACCTGGGCAAGATGTGCGAGCTGGCAGTTCTCGAGCTCGACCGCACCCGTACCGATCCCAAATTCGGCCCCGTCGCTGGTTTCTACCGCGACCGCCTCGAGCGCCAGCGCTACCTGTTCGAAGAAGCCTACGGCCGTGACCTGGTCGGGCACTTCGCGCGCCTGCAGGAGCAGGGCCGCATCGAGATCATCACCTGCACGGCCACTCACGGGTTTCTGCCCCTGCTAAAGGACAGCCCCGAATCGGTGCGCGC
>JAGRBM010000502.1 GCA_020434085.1 Chrysiogenia bacterium
AAATCCTCGCAGGCCATGAACCCGAACCAGCACAGATCGAACACCGCCTGCAGGTCGCGGTAGTCCTGCGTGTCGAATGCCTGCCAGGCGTCGGTCTCGCCGCGGGCATGGAGCGCGTCTTTTCGCCGCTCGAACAGACGGGCGAAGGCCGGCAGCGGCCGGATCATGTGGTGTTCCTGTGCGGTAAAGAAGTTCTGGAAGACAAAGCGCTTTTGCTCATCGCTCAGGGCTTCGGCGGGGATCGCGCCGGTTTCCCAGAACAGGTCGCTGGCGCCCGATTCGTAAGCGCGGATCTGCTCGATGAGCGAGGGCACCAGGTTGATGGTCACGTGCGCCTTGGGAAATTCCTCGAGCACGCGGACCATGTCGTAGTAGGAGCGGATCGAATGCATGCGCACCCAGGGCATGGTGCACACGTGTTCGTTTCCCACCCGGTAGAGGGGCTGGTGCATGTGCCAGAGAAATGCGAGCTGAATGGGTTGGCTCATCAGAATTTGATGTCCTGGGGCACGACGCGCACGCCGCCCTCGCTGATGGTGATGCCGCGGGCGAGGTCTTCCTGCTCGTCGTATCCGATGGAGACGCCCGGCGGGATCTGAACGAGCTTGTCGACGATGACGCGCTTGAGGCGCGCCTTGCGGCCGACCTCGACGCCATCGAAGAGAATCGACTCGCTCACTGTCGAGAACGAATTGATGCGCACCTTCGGGCTGAGCACGCAGCGATCGATGTGACCGCCGGAAATGATGCAGCCCGGGCTCACCAGGGAGTCCGTGGCGATTCCCATTCGGTTGGACTTCGAGTCTGCAAAGACGAACTTGGCCGGCGGGTGCTCTTCGTGCGCGGTCAGGATCGGCCACTCGTAGTTGTAGGCATTGAAGCTCGGCGTCACGCTGATGAGATCCATGCTCGCGGCCCAGTAGGCGTCGATCGTTCCCACATCGCGCCAGTAACCGGCGTCGGCATCGGTCGCGCCGGGCACGCGGTTGTTGGCGAAGTTGTAGGCGTGAATGTTGAGTTCCTTGTACCAGCGCGGAAGCAGGTTGCCGCCGATGTCATGCTTGCTGCCCGCTTCAATGTGATCTTCGGTGAGAATTTTGCGCAGCACTTCCCACTTGAAGACGTAATTGCCCATGGAGACGAGCGAGGTCGTCGGATCGCCGGGGAAGGGCGGCGGGTCCTTGGGCTTTTCCAGGAAACGCGTGATGCGCATGTTTTCGTCAACGTCAATGCAACCGAACTGGTGGGAGATTTCGATGGGCTGGGGCACGACGCTCACGGTGATGTCGGCGTTCGACTTCTCATGCTCATCGAGCATCTGGCGCACGTCCATTCGGTAGATGTGGTCCGCGCCGAAGACCGCCACGCGAGTGGGGCGGTCGCGCTCGATCCGTTCGAGATTCTGGAAGAGCGCGTCGGCGCTGCCTTGGTACCAACCGCGGTCCTCGCCCGTGCCGGCGGGAATGATCTCGCAGAACTGGCCGAGCTGTCCCGAGAAACTGTAGCCGCGCGAGATGTGGCGGATGAGCGAGTAGGGCTGATACTGGGTGAGCACCAGCATTCTGAGCAGTCGCGAGTGAATCAGGTTGCTCAGCACAAAATCGATCAGCCGGTACTGGCCGCCAAACGGTACTGCCGGCTTGGCGCGTCGCCGGGTCAGCGGTTGAAGGCGGGATCCTTCGCCGCCTGCCAGCACGACACAGAGGGTTCGATGGGGCTTGCTCATGTTGCGCTCCATGATGTGGGATCTACCTCCGGAAAAATGTTGTTGTCATTCTCAAGTGAGCGAAGGAACTGCTCGTCCACGCTACCCGATTCAATCTGCGCGGCCAGCCGCGCAAAGCCGTCGAGGTGCTCGTGGATGCGCCGGGTGGCGTACCCCACGGTGGTCTGGTTCTTGAGGATGAAGGGCCAGTCCGAGGACTGGGCGAGCAGCAACTCGCGCCCGGCCTGCCGCAGTGCCCGGCCGATCAGGCCGTTTTCGCCGCCATGGTTCTCTACGAGCTGCGCCATCTTTCGCCCGGCCCAGTGAAGGGGCGGGTACTCCCAGTCGTTGGTGCTGTTGAGCCAGACCTCGTTGTAGCCGCCGGCGCCCCAGCTCGAACTTGACGGCTGGGCGAGCTGGTTCTCCGGGCAGGCGTCGAGATACTGGCTCGCCCCGACCGGCAGCACACCGGCCATGGGGAGCTTGCGCAGCACGTTCTCGATCCACTCGGGCCCCTCGAACCACCAGTGCCCGAAGAGCTCTGCATCGAACATGGCGACGATGAGCGGCTTGCGGTCCATGTGCGATTCGAGCGCGCGCGCCTGGGTCCAGCGCTTGTGGACGAAGTCACCCGCATGGCGCGCGACCGTGCGCAGGGCGGCGGCGCGGTCGTAGGGGTTCTTGTGATCGGTCTTGCCTGTGATCGCGTGATACTTGAAGCCCGTCATGCTCCGGATGCCCGAGGGGTCGAGAAAGGGCGCCACGTAGACATGATCGAGATCAAAGCCGATGTCGCGGTAGAAGTCGCGGTAGCTGGGGTCGCCGGGGTATCCCTGCTCGGCGCTCCAGACTTCCTGGGAGCTGCGCGGATCGCGCGCAAAGGCGGCCACTCCGGCGGGCATGTAGAGCGGGGCCTGCACGCCGTGGCGAAGCGGCGCCGAGGCGTGCTCGAAGGAATGGGTCTCCATGAAGATGTATTCGATGCCTTCCTCGGCGAGGATCTCGTCGAGCCCCTCGAAGTAGGCGCACTCGCCAAGCCACATGCCGCGAGGTGCTCGCCCGATGAGCCGCGTGTGCTCGGCAACGCCCACGCGAATCTGTGCGCGCACCGATTCGGGGCTGTCCTTTAGCAGGGGCAGAAACCCGTGAGTGGCCGTGCAGGTGATGATCTCGATGCGGCCCTGTTCCTGGAGGCGCGCGAAGTGACCCACCAGGTCGCGGCCGTAGGCCTCCTCGAACAGGTAGCGCTGGCGCTCGAGCCGGTCGCGGTAGAACCCGGCGACGGGGCCGAAGTCTGGATCGGTGCGGGTGCGGTCGACCTCGAGGACGGCCAGCTCGCACATCTTGCGCAGGTGCTCGTCGAACTTTGCCATGAGCACCTCGTCGCGCAGCATGCTTGCCAGCGGCGGGGTGAGCGACATGGTGATGCGCCCGGGGACGGCTTCTTCTTCGAGGTGGTCAAGAATGTCGAGCAGCGGCAGATAGGTGCCGAGGATTGCCTCGAAGAGCCAGGCCTCTTCCATGGCCGTGCGACTCGGGTGGCGAACAAAGGGCAGGTGGGCGTGCAGGACGAGTGCCAGATAGGCGTCGGCCGGCGGATTGGGAATGTCGAGCCGCGCATCGGGCGCAATGGGCTTTCCGCTGGGGTTCCACTGGCCGGGGCTCACGGGCAGCAGGTGGCTC
>JAGRBM010000503.1 GCA_020434085.1 Chrysiogenia bacterium
AGGTGCGCGAGGCCACCTACGCGCAGCTCGCCGCCGAGACGGGGCGCTTCTCGCAGGTGCTGCGCGACCTGGGGATTGCTCCCCGGGATCGCGTCCTCATCCGCCTGCCCAACTGCCTCGAATACCCGATTTCGTTCCTGGGCGCGCTGAAGAGCGGCGCCATTGCCGTGCCGACCAGTACGCTGCTCAAGGCCGAGGAAGTCGGCTACCTGGCCGAGGACTCGGGCGCCCGCGCGCTGGTCACGCACAAGAACATGTGGAGCGCGCTCGCCGACGAGGTCGCCCACCACCCGCACCTCGAAACGGTTCTGTTGTTTGGTGAAGGCGCGCTGCCTTCGAGCGACAAGGTAAGGCTCCTCGACTTTGAAACCGAAATGGCCAAAGTCGAAGCGTGGGAGCCGCCGGCAAGGACGCGCGCAAGCGATCCGGCCTATCTCGTCTACACTTCAGGAACCACTGGTTTTCCAAAGGGCGTGCTTCACGCGCACCGCGCGCTTCTGGGGCGTCTGCCCTCGGCGCATTACTGGTTCAACTACGTCGAAGGCGAGCGAATCCTGCACTCGGGAAAGTTCAACTGGACCTACGTGCTGGGCACCGGAATGATGGACCCGCTCTATCAGGGAAAGAGCGTGCTCGTCTACGAAGGAAAGAACGATCCACACACCTGGCCCGAGCTCATCGCCCGCCACGGCTGCACGACCTTCATCGGCGTGCCCACGGTGTATCGCCAGATCATTCAGCGCACCGAGTTTACGAAGAAGGACGTGCCCACGCTGCGCCACTGCATGAGCGCGGGCGAGCATCTCTCGGACGAAGTCCTGCACGAGTGGAAGGCGCGCTTTGGCGTGGATGTCTACGAGGGCATCGGCATGAGTGAGTGCAGCTACTACATTTCCCAGCGCGCCGATCGCCCCATCCGTCCCGGCTCGGCGGGCTTCCCCCAGCCCGGCCACTTCGTGAAACTGCTCGACGAAAACTTTGAGGAAGTCCCCCGGGGCGAGGAAGGAATGCTCTGCATTCCCGAGAGCGACCCGGGCCTGTTCCTCGAATACTGGAAGAAGCCCGAAGAGACCGCGGCGCTGCGAAAGAACGGCTGGTTTCTCACCGGTGATTACGGGCGCATCGACGGGGATGGCTACTTCTGGTTTCTGGGGCGCCGCGACGACATCATCAATTCCTTCGGCTACCGCATCTCCCCCCACGAGATCGAGCGCGTGCTCAAGGGCCATCCCGGCATCGCCGACTGTGTTGCGCTGGGCGAAGAAATCGGCCCGGACAAGGTCCTCGTCGCCGCCTGCGTCATTCCCGCCGAGGGCGCGCAGCCCGGCGAGGAGGAAATCCTGGCCTACGGCAGGGAGCACCTGGCCGACTACAAGGCCCCCAAAAAGGTGCACTTCTGCACGGAGTTCCCCCGCACCAAGAACGGCAAGGTCCTGCGCCGGGCGCTGCTCGAGCAGCTCGCCCGTTAATTTGTGTTCATCGCGCGCGATTTCGTTGCGCGCCCCGCGCGCGCTGCGATAGGCTGATCCCATCAATCCAGAATCGCCGACCGACGGGGGACACGCCATGACTCGCCCAG
Organism: Chrysiogenia bacterium; assembly: GCA_020434085.1. Taxonomy (NCBI): domain Bacteria; kingdom Pseudomonadati; phylum Chrysiogenota; class Chrysiogenia; species Chrysiogenia bacterium. The sequence continues at coordinate 1,580 of JAGRBM010000503.1, forward strand.
CCCGCATCCTTGTGTTGCTGCTTGCCTGCCTTGCCGCTGCCTGTGGTTCCAAGAATGCCTCTTACTACGTGACACAGAAGCAGCTCGATCATGCGCTGGAGTCGGATCTTCCGGTGCAGCTTGCCTTTGATGAGACCCTGCGCGTCGACGAGTACATCAATGCCTTCGCCCAGGACGAGCTGCCAGCGCCGGGGGAAGGCGAGGCGCTCGCCCTCTCGATGGCCTGGCTCCAGCCGGGCGCGGCAAAAAATGGCCGCACCCTGGCGCAGGTGGCGGTGAAGAGTCGCGGTGCGACCCGCGAAGAACGTAAGGTTACGCTGGGGCTCTCTTTCGTGCTCGATGTGAGCGGCTCCATGCGTAGCGACGACAAGCTCACAGACTCGCTCAAGGCGCTTGAGAATGCGGTGCTCGAACTTCCGACGGGGACGTGGTTCTCGCTGGTTCTCTTCGATGATGCCTCGCATCTGGCCATTGCCCCGGTGGCGGTCACTGCCGAGAACCGCGAGAGCATCGTGGCCACCATTCGCAACGTGCAGCCCGGCGGCGGAACCAACATCGAGGAAGGCCTCATCGGAGGCTACGCCCAGATGGCGAAGTTCCCCGAGGGAATCTTCTCGCGGCTCGTACTGCTCACCGACGGGAAATCGAACGTCGGCGTAACCAATCCACGCGAGCTGGCAAAACTTGCGGAAAGCGAATACCGCGAGGGCGCGCGCATCTCGACCATTGGTCTCGGGCATGATGTGGATGAGCGGGTGCTGCGAAAAATCGCCGAGGACGGCAGCGGCGACTTCTACTTTGCCGACAAGGCCGAGACCCTTGCGAAGTTCCTGCGCGAAGAACTGCGCAGCATGCTGATCCCGGTGGCTCGGGGCGCGAAGCTGCGCCTTTCAGCCGTAGAGGGGGCACGGATCAGGAGGGTCTACGGCTACGAGAATGCGCCCCGCGACGAGAGCGGTGCCATCGTCATCGACATCGGCGACCTGGACGTGGATAACTGGCGCATCCTGATGGTGGAGATGGAGGGCACAGGTGATGCCGCCGCGCCGCTTCGCGCCAAGCTCAGCTACGCCGATGCGGCCGGCGCTGCCCGGCCCGCACTCGCCGCCGCGACAAAGCGCGGTGATTCCTCCGAGCCGCTCAACCGCGCGGTGGCGCGCAACGCCGTCATTTTCGCCAACGCCATGGCACTCAAGGACGCCTCGCGCCTGCAGCGCGAGGGCAAGGTGAACGAGGCGCTGGACCTGATCACGGTGCAGCTCGCCAATACGCAGGTGGCCATGGGCTGGGACGACACGGGCGCGATGGCGAAGGAAGCCGACACGCTCGCCAAGACGCGGCTCTTGCTGCTTCGCACGAAGGGCGTTGATCTTGAGCGCGCCAGCGCGAAGGTGGAAGTGCCCGAGGACCAGGGCCTGTGGAACGATGCCAACAAAAAGCGCCTGCTGCGCGCGGCCTTCCGCATCGGCGAGCAACTGGCGCCGGGGCCGTGGGGAATCCTCGTCGGTGTCTTCGCCGATGTCTATCTTGCCGAAGATGGTGAAGAGGGCAGCGACCGCGCCCTCTTCAAGGGGACGCTCTAGTTCACCTTCAGCGAAAGCTCACTGTTCACACTCTCTTCGGTTGCCTTTGCGCTGAGTGATACCTCGCGCAGGAAGACGCGGCCGGGTTCGATGCCGGCGCTTTCGATGAGATAGCTCTGAATGGCCTCGGCGCGTTTTCGTGAGAGCACGCGCAGGTCGGCTTCGGTGACCTCCTGCGCGGCGGCAAGGCGCTCCTTCATCTCTTCGCTGACGGCAGCCTCTTCCTGGGGCTCGGGCAGCAACAGGGCGCCCGCGGCGGCGCGGGCCTGCCGGAGTTTTTCGCGCACAGCGCGCCAGGTCTCCGAGAAAGTTTCCTCATAGATGTCTTCGAGCAGCTCGCGTGCCTCGCTTGCGGGAACCGGGGTGGTCAGCTCGACGAGCCCCTCGGCCTTGAGATAGCGCTGGCGGATCAGGTCCTCGACCTTCGCGAGTTGCAGGGCAGGGGGCTCGCTCTGTGCGTCGCTCGCGCCCTGAATCTCCAGCACGAGGGAACCCTTTGCGGCCAGTGCCCTGGCGACCGCGTCGAGCTTTTCCTGCTGCGCCAGATCGAGCACCGCGCGGCCCGGCGCGAAGGCAATCTGGCTGAGCTCCTCGGGATTGGAGATGCCCGCCATGCCCGCGACCGATCCGAGCGCGGAAAAGGGTGAGGTCGTTACCTTCGTGAGGATGTTGAGGAGCGTGTCGACCAGCAGGCCGCTCGCGCTAAAGCTGGGATCATCGAGCTCGCCGCGCACCGCGACGTCGAGGTGGATCTCGCCGGCACTGTCCTTGAGTAGCGTGACGCCGAGCTTGACCGGCAGGCTGGTTGCGTCGGGGCTGTCGGTGGACTCGCCGAAGGTGAACTGGTCGATGAAGACCTTGTTCTCTCCGGTGAGCACGCGCTTTTCAAGTCCGTATTTCAGATCGAGGTCGAGCTTGCCCTTGTCGATCACATAGCCCGCGTACTTGCCCGAGTAGGGCGAGAAGGAAGTCAGGTCGATGCCGCGCGCGTCGATTTTCAGATCGCTGTAGGCCTGCGCCGCCAGCGGGTTGATCACGCCCTTGATCGTGAGCGGCGCGTGCTGGTTCACGCTGGCAGAGAGATCGACTGCCGCCTTCTCGCGCGGATCAGATGAGAGGCCCGTGACGTTCCCCTTTAGTTCGCGCAGTGCAATGACAAATGCCGGGGTGAGGCTCTCGTCGGTAAACGAGAACTCGCCGCCGCTCAGATCGACGCGCGTGACATTGATGACCGGCGCCGGGCCGCTCTCTTCCTTTGCAGGCGCCGGTTCGGCCGGTTTGGGCGGGAAGATCTCGGCGAGGCTGCTCTTCCCGCGCGCGTCGGTCGCAATGGCAACGCTCGGGCGGTCGATGCGAAGCGATTCCAGAGAGAGCACAAGCGGCGCGGTCTGCAGGTCGATGCCGTCGAGATGCAGCGCGCCCACGCCGGCGAACTTCGTGCCGCTGCGTGCCGCGCTGGTGGCGAGCTCATTGACGTGCACGAGCCCCGCGTAGCGAAGCGCATTCTCGCCCTGATCATTGCGGGCAAGGCCCAGCTTGCCCTTCACGTCGAGCGTGCCGCTGTCGAGGGAGAGCTGCGAGCTCTGGCGAATGTATCCCTCGGCGGGTTTGAGAGAGAGCGCGCTCACATCCACGTCGAGGTCGAGCGTCAGCGGATCGAGCGCGGCGGTGCCGCTCACGCGCACGGGGCTCTCCCCGATGGTGGTG
>JAGRBM010000504.1 GCA_020434085.1 Chrysiogenia bacterium
TGGGCGATCATGCCGTTCATTCCCTTGGCGGCCAGCGCGTCGGCGCGCTCGCCGAGAATGTGCTCGAAGAGATCCATGGCCAGCATCGGCCCGGTGCTCAGCGTCTCGAGCGCCGTCTCGAGCTCGCCGTGAATCTTGCCGCTGCAGGCGTCCCACCACTGGCCAAGGTTCTCGATCGGCGTCTTTTCGAAGCGATCGAGATGCCCGGTGCTGGCATGGGCGGGATAGATGCGGCGGATCTGCCGGTATTCGGGATGCTTTTCAAAGAGCGCGTCCATGCTGCGCAGATACCAGCCGAGCCCCAGCCGCAGGCCCGAGTAGCTCAGAAAGGTCGGCGGCTCGTTCTTCTGGATCTGGTCGGCACCGTGAATGGCCATGTCGGAGGGGTCACTCTCGTTGACGAGCAGCACCTGCCCGCGGCTGTGGCCGTAGACCTCCAGCACGCGGTAGCGCTCCTCGCCAAGATCGATCACTTCTTCGGGCTTGAGCACCCGGCGGACATTCAGGTCGTATTCCGCGTCGCCCATGCGCGAAAAGCCGGGCGAGCCGTCCTTTTCAGTGGAGGCAAACATCTTCGCCACAGGGCCGAAGCGTCCCTCGTAGAATCCGTTTGAGCGCAGCACGCTGCGCATGTCGAAGCCGGCATCTTCGGGCGAGAGCCGCAGGCTCCCCTCGGACTCGCTGGCCCAGAACTCGCAGTTGTATTCCCTGTGCAGTTCGGGCCCCAGCCCGGCGTGGTCGGCGTGGCCGTGGGTTGAGATGACGACATCGATGCCCGGGTAGCCGTGGGCCTGAAGGCCGGCGGCAACTTCCTGGAGGCTCAGGCTGCGAAGCGCATCGTAGTCGGTCTGGAAAACCGGGTGTGCCTGCTTGGGTCGAATTTCATGGGGAATGAAAAACCCGCAGTCGAGCAACACCGCACCGTCGCCCTGCCCCGGCGTGTTGAGGCAATAGAGATTGATGGGTTCCACCTGCGGCGGAAGCACGCGCTTCTTCTTTGCCAGCGCGCCAACGACAATGCGACGTGGTTTCATTACTTGGTAGAGGGAGAGAATGCCTCGGGCACCGAATCGATGACCGCGGCGAATTCCTTTTCCGACATTTCGGTCAGGATGCCCGCTTCCTTCATCAGGGCGAGCATCTGGTAGGCGCCCAGCATCAGCCAGGAGCTGACCTCGACGTTGAGCTTTCGTTCGACAAGGCCGTAATCCTGGGCCTGCTTGAGCGAGCGCTGGACGAGCTTGGCGGTCTTCTTCAGGCCGCCCACAAAGACCTTCTTCACCTCGGGGTCGTCGAGCTCGGCCATAACGAGGAAGAGCATCCGGGGATAGACCTGATCTTCCTGAAGGAAGCGGTAGTAGAAGAGAAAGAGCTCGCGGGCCATTTCCTTGGGCCGCTTGGAGGTGCGGAGCATCTCCTGCAGCTTCTCGAACAGAAACTTGTTGGAGCGCTCGAAGGCTTCGAGAAAGAGCGCCTTCTTCGAAGGGAAGTATTTATATAAGAGCGCCTCGGACACGCCGGCTTCCTTGGCGATGTCGCGAACGGTGGTTCCCTGATAACTCTTGGAGGCGAA
>JAGRBM010000505.1 GCA_020434085.1 Chrysiogenia bacterium
CAGCCAGTTCCCGCCGGCATTGTCGAAGACCTGCGCCGGGCGCAAAGCCCCGGCGGCCGCGCGCAGCTTGGTTGCTGCGTGATCGAGGGCCTGCGCCTGCATGAGCGGGCGCTGCGTGCCGGATGCGTGCTGCGCACAGTGGTGGCCACGCAGGCTTTTCTTGAAAGTGATGACCTGCGCGCCGACGCGTTGGTGGCCGCGCTCTTTGAAGCGGGCTGCAAGCCCTTTGTCGTGAGTCGCGAGACCCTGGCCGAGTTTACCGGCGGGCGCGGCGGCGGCGAAGTGGTCGGCCTGCTGGAAATCCCGAAGGCGTCCTCGCTCGAAGATCTCGCTGCAACCGGCGGCGTACTGCTGGCGGCCGTGGACGTCGAAGACCCCGGCAACGTGGGAGCGCTCTCGCGCACGGCCCTGGCCTCGGGGGCGGCGGGATTTCTCACCTGCGGGGTAAGCGATCCCTGGCACCCCAAGGCGCTGCGTACCTCGATGGGCTCGCTCTTCAAAATCCCCGTGCTGCAAGTTCCCTATGCCGACGAGCTGATCGCCGAGCTTTCCCACGCCGGCGTTCGCACGCTCGCTGCGGTGAGTGCGGAGGGCACACCGTTGCCGAAGGTGGCCCGGGGAGAGGGCGCTCTGTGCGTGCTCATGGGCTCGGAGGCCTTCGGGCTTGCCGACGGCATTGCCGGCGCCGCCAGCGAATGCGTGACCATCCCGATGAGTGCCGAGGCCGATTCCTACTCAGTCAACGCGGCAGCCGGGATTCTGCTGTATGAGCTGATCGGTCGGGGCTGAAATCAGACCTCGTGATCCCCGTCTTCTTCTGAATACATCACCTTGTAGAGATCCGTCCGGCGATCCAGCCAATTCCTGACAGTCCCCTGGCCGCGGTGGCGGCGGGACGCGGCCGTATCGACGTCGCCGATGACGACGGTCTCGATGTTGGGCGTGCACTCGGCAGCAATCCCGTCGCGGTTGAAGGAAATATCGCTGGGCGTGAAGATCGCCGACTGGGCGTAGTGGATGTCCACGTTGGCGACGTGGGGCAGGTTGCCCGTGCAGCCGGCGACGGCAACGTAGATCTCGTTCTCCACGCAACGGGCCTGGGCGCAGTAGCGAACGCGCAGGTAGCCCTCGCGCGTGTCGGTGTTGAAGGGCACGAAGATGATGTTCGCCCCCTTGCCGGTGGCGATGCGCGCGAGTTCGGGAAACTCGATGTCGTAGCAGATGAGAATCGAGATCGGGCCGCGGTCGGTGTCGAAGACCTCGACCTCGTCGCCCGGATGCACGCCCCACCAGCGTTTTTCCGACGGGGTGATGTGGATCTTGTATTGCTTGTCGATGCGCCCGTCGCGGTGGAAGAGATAGGCGATGTTGTAGAGCTTCTCGTTTTCCACGGTCAGGTGTGAGCCGCCGACGATGTTCACGGCGTACTTGATGGCCAGGTGGCTCATCAGGTCCAGATACTCGGGCGTGTATTTCGCCACCTCGCGCACGGCCTGGGCGGGGTCCTTGGTCTCGCAGATGGCCATGAGCTGGTTGGTGAAGAGCTCGGGGAAGAGCACGAAGTCGCTCTTGTAGTCGCTTCCCACGTCGACGAAGAACTCACACTGCTGGGCAAACTCTTCGAAGGTATCGATCCAGCGCATCTGGAACTGCACCGCGCAGATGCGCACCGGCGCTACCGTCTGTTGCATGCGGCTGGGGTCTTCGACCCAGTCGAGGTTCGTCCATTTCAAAAAGGTCGCGTAGCCGCAGGACTCCCAGTCGGTTGGCAGGTAGTCGGGAATCAGGCGCTGCAGAACAAAGCCGTTGCCGATCTGCGTGGTGAGCACCTGATCGTGGAGCGAGCGATCCATGACCTTCTCGACATACTCGCGGGCGCTCATCTCCTTGGCATGCTCGTGGTAGCCGGGAATGCGGCCGCCCACGATGATCTGCTTGGCATTGGCTTCGCGGGCGATGCGCTTGCGCTCGTTATAGAGGCGCCGCGCCAGCTTGAGACCGCGGAACTCGGGGTCGACCATGATCTCGATCCCGTAGAGGGTGTCGCCCTTGGGATTGTGATTGCGGATGAATCCGTTGTCGGAGACCTTGCGCCAGTCGTACCAGGGAAGGTTTTCTTCGTATTGGAGCAGCACACTGGCGCAGCAGGCGACGATCTTGCCGTCGTATTCGATTCCGATCTGCCCCTTGGGATAGTTGGCGACCCAGCTTCGAACGTGTTTCTCCGTCCAGGGCTCCTGGCCCGGATAGCACTTGCGTCCAAGCTCGACGACCTCGGGCGCATCGCTGTCTTGCAGCTCACGCACGATGATCTGCGATTCAAAATCCTTGATGTCCAAATCGGCCATGTCGGCAGCCTTTCGATCCCGGTGTGGGGTCGCCTCAATGAGGCGGAGACTAGCAGATCGCCGCCCGTGCGCTAGTGGATGCCCCGGAGGTGCATGCTAGGCTTGATACCGGGAACGGGGCCGCCGCACGGGCTGGGCCGGGCGGTGGGATGGGGAGAGATGGCAGCCAGCACTAAAATGCCACTTGGCGAGATGCTCGTGCGTGCGGGCGTCATCGATGAGCTCCAGCTAAAGAGCGCGCTGGCGCGCCAGCGTGACCACGGCGGCAAGCTGGGGCGTTCCATCCTGGCATTGGGCTTTACCAACCAGCGGATGCTGGGGCGCGCGCTGGCAAAGCAATTTGGCGTTCCCTTCATGGATCTCACGGTCGAGTCCTGCGACCTCATGCTTCTCCAGAAGTTCCCCGAACGCATGGCGGTCGAGAGTTGCGCGCTGCCCTTCAAGCGCGAGGGAAAGACCGCCTGCGTGGTCATTGCCGATCCCGGGCACCTCACGCACGTGGATGAGATCACCCGCGTGATGGGGCCGGGAACGAAATTCTTCGTTGCCCCCGAGCACCTGATCTTCGAGCTCATTGACCGCGCCTACCGGGCCTTCGAATACGGCGGCCTGGTGCTCGAGCCGCTCCCGGAAAACGCCAACGTCGCCCGATCGGTGAGCGCGATCTCCCTCGAGGAGAGCGATCAGAATGCGAGCTACTTCCCTGGCAAGTGGGTTGATGCAGGCGGGGCAGACGCCGAGCCGGCGGCGGCCCCGGCGGCAAGCGAGTTCGAGTCCCTGCGCGACGAAGTCACTTCCTTTGGCGAGGAGCACGCCATCGCACCGGCAATGGCGGCGGAGCTCGATGCTGCACCGGATCTGCAGGCCCGCCAGATTCTGCTCTTCGACACTGACGCACACTCGCGCCTCGAACTGCGCCTCGCCCTTCGCGGGGAGGGCTACGAAGTGCGCGACGTCAAAGCCATCGCCAGGATTCCCGAGAAGCTCAAGCTGATGATGCCCGATCTCATTGTGCTGGAAGTCGGGCCCTCCACCATGCAGGCGGCGCACCTTGTCCAGAAGCTCAAGACGAGCGTTCAATACTCGATGGTGCCGGTCATCCTGCTCTCGGAGTATTTTCGCGACTGGCGCGCCAGGGAGGACCTGTGCGATCTGACCGGCGCACAGGCCGTGCTCGCCAAGCCCGTGCGACCCGGCGAGTTCATCGCCGTCATGCGCAGGGTGTGGGGGGAGGAAGGGGACGAGGCCGCGCGCCGCAAGGCCCAGGACATGCTGGCCGAGGGGCGCGAGCACTACGAGCGCGGCGAAGTCGAAGATGCCCTGGAAAACTTCCGTGCTGCCGCTGAGCACGACCCTCAATCGAGCGAGCCGCACCAGACGCTGGCCATCGCGCTGGAAAACTCTGCCCGCCCGTTCGAGGCCATCGCCGCCTACGAGCGCGCCGCCAGGCTCGACCCGGGAAACTTCCTCATCTTCAAGAAACTCTCGCAGCTCTATGAGGGCGTGGGGCTTCGCTGCCACGCGAGCGAGGCATTGGAGCGCGCCGCGCGCACCTGCCCCAATCCGCAGGTGAAAGAGCGGATTGTGGCCTATCTGCTGAACGGAATCTGAGGGTGCCCGGGGCAAACCAAGGCGCGCTCCAGCGAACCCGCTGTCCGAATATTTTCCCGACAAGGTGACACCGGATGTCACACTCGCCTGGTAGCCTGCTTTGCAGGAGGCAGGCGATGGGCGACTACCAGGTCAGCGGGCGGGGAAAAACACAGACCTACTTTCTCAAGGACTGGATGCAGACGCGCGGCCCGCTCTTCGAGCGCGCGCGCATGGCGGCGATCCGGGCGGTGGTGCTCACCGAGGTCCTGATTCTCTCGCGTGCCGCGCCCGAGCGCGGAGTGCGCATACGGGCGGCGCGAACCATGGGAGCCCACGGGGGCGGAGAGCGGCCCTCGAAACGGCCCGCCGGCGAAGAACAATACGAGGCGGCGCGGGAACTTTGCTCCGGCCTGCGACGCATCAGCCGCGAGGCCGCACACCTGCCGTTTACCCAGCAGAGCGACCGGGTGATCGCGCTGCTTCGGGAATACGAGCCGGAAGGGCGCGGGGCCTACGACTACCTCATGGACAACGCCTGGGCCGAACTCCTCTGCGGCGTGCTCTTCGCCCGCGAAGATACCGTGCGGCTTCGCGCGGCACGCACGCTGCTGTGCTGGACAGAACCCGATGCCTGCAAGGTGGGCCGGGAACTCGACGAAGAGGAAAAGCAGACACTGGACGAGGTGCGCGATGAGGCTGCCGCGCGGCAGAGGCTGCAGACGCACTGGGGACCGGCGGTGCAATGCGCTCCGGGCAACGCGCCGGAGATCCAGGCCCGCGGAAGGGACGGCCCGTGAACGACTTCGTCGTTTCCAGATTTCAGCGCGACAGTTGCAGCGCGCGCCGCGCCGGTTGCAGGGGCACCGGTGCGCGCACTTGCGCGTGCGCTCCGGCGCAAGGCCCTGTTTTGAGCCAATTGCACTCCGGCGCACGGGCTTGCGGGCGCCGGAGCGGGCGCAAGTGCGGCGGATTGACGGGAAAACCGGCGTAGAAGAAAAAAAATCTGGAAAAGGGGCGCGGAAATAAATCGCCTTCGAAATGACTTCCGGGCAGAACTCAGCGCACCCGCTGGCCGTCGACCACGAACTGGTCGACGCGTTCCTGATAGAAACAGACCAGCTCCTGGATCTTGCGCACTTCATCGAAGGGGGCGAGGTAGGTCCAGACGATGTCAGGGTAGTCGCGCTCGCCGATCTTCACGCTGTAGTAGGAGGCGCTTCCCTTATAGGGGCACACCGTCTCGGTTGAGGAGGGCCTGAGCAGCTCCATGCGCACATCGTCGAGCGGAAGGTAGTAGCGCGGAGGCAGGCCGGTCTCGAAGAGCACGACGGGGCGGTGGCACTCGGCCACGCGCTCACCGGCAAGGAATACTTCCACGTGGCGCGAGCTCTTCAGGCAATCGATGCGCACGTAGGGATCGCGCGGGTGGACGAAGACCTGCTCGTCTTCCTCGAACCAGGCGTCCATGGCATCCCAGTCGAAGGAAATGTGCTCTGCCAGCGCCTTGACCTGCGGCGCGGGCGCCGGGTGCGCGATGGCGGCGTGGGTGGCAGTGCGGCTCTCCTTGGAGTCCCCGACGACCACGTCCCAGGTGCGGGTGGGGCCAAGGTGGGCATTGCCCTCGGAAGTGGCGGAATGCTTCAAATACTCGGTGCGCACATCGGCACGCGGGAAATAGTAGCGCGGCGTGCACCCTCGCTCACGCAGCAGCAGCGCCCGCCGGCTGTCAGCGATGGTGACACCGGCAAATACGACGCGCACCTGCTTGGGCGAGGGCTCCAGCGCGACCCAGTGGCCGTCGGCATAGTACCAGCGCGCGTCGGCGCCGGGCTCGGGGACGCTCATTTCCCGTCCTCCCGCGCGACCTTGAAGCCGCCGAATGCCTGCATGGTGGGAAGCACTTCGATGCGTGAGACATTGACATGGGCCGGGCGGGTGAGCGCCCACTCGATGGTTTCGGCGATGTCCTCGGCAACGAGCGGCTGGTAGCCCTCATACACCCTGTCGGCGGCGGCCTGGTCGCCCCGCATGCGCACCACGGAGAACTCGGTCTCCACGGCGCCGGGCTCGATGTTGGTCACCCGGATGTTCTTGCCCAGAAGATCGACGCGCAGGTTGCGCGAGAACTGAAGGACGAAGCTCTTGGTGGCGCCGTAGACATTGCCCCTGGCGTAGGGATAGCTCCCGGCGACTGAGCCCACATTGACGATGTGCCCGCGATCACGCTCGACCATGCCGGGAAGCAGCAGACGCGTGCAGCGCATGAGCCCCTTGATGTTGGTGTCCACCATGGTCTCCCAGTCCTCGGGGTCGGTCTCCCACGCGCGCTCCAGCCCGGCGGCAAGGCCCGCGTTGTTGATGAGCACGTCGACGGCGGCGAAGTCCGCGGGAAGCTCGGCAATGGCTTTCTCGATCACCTCGCGGTCGCGAATGTCCGCGGCAATGAGATGGCAGGGAACACTCAGCTCTTTGGCGAGGGCATCGAGGCGCTCGGCCCGGCGCCCGAGCAAAACAAGCCGCGCCCCTGCGGCGGCGCAGCGGCGCGCGGAGGCCTCGCCGATTCCGGCGGTGGCGCCGGTGATGAAGACGGTCTTGTCCTTGAGTGTGCTCATGGGGCTCCTGTTTACTCGCCCTGAAGCGGCCGGGCCAGACTCAGCGGCGCACGGCATCGAGGCTGATGACGCTCTGCTCGCCCAGCACGCGGGCGCTATGGGGCGCCCCGCGCGGAACCCAGAGCAGGTCCCCGGCCTCGAGCACCACGGTTCTGCCCCCCATCTCCATCTCGAAGCGCCCGCAGAGCACGCCGTCGATCTTGTCGATCTCGTGGGTGTGCATGGGAAAAAAGGTGCCGGGCGGATAGGCGTAGCGGGTGACGGAGTAGCCCAGCGCGGCGAGCCGCTCGCGCATGGCGGCCTCGCTGAGGGGACCGTCCGTGTCCTCGTTCCAGTGTTCGAGCCGCATGACGGGGCGAAGCCTAGCAGAGCCGGCCCGGGCCCGTCATCCGGGGGCGGAGGGGCAATACGGGCAGGCCCGGCGGTCTTGCTTTTCACGCCCCAGCGGCTAGAAGTGAGGCCCTGCGCAGCCGCGCTTCTCACCAGCGGA
>JAGRBM010000506.1 GCA_020434085.1 Chrysiogenia bacterium
ACGAAACCCAGCAAGAACTCATGCTGAGAATCCGTGCCAAGCACGAGAAGGCCCCCTTTCTGTAGATCGGCCAGCGTGGCCCCCAGCAAATCCTGCCCCTTCAGCTTGGCGGGAATACTGCGAATCCAGAAGAGAAACCGAAGAAGGGCGGCGTTAGATAGATCGAATTTCTGGACGATCGGGAACACTCGCTCCGCAGGTGCATCTATCACAATCGAGTGACGATAAGAGACTTGGTAGTCCGACAGGTAGTCATCGATTAGCATGTTCTATTTTCCTATTCAGTTCGAATCGCCGGTCAGACATCCGGATTGAGACCGCAAAGCCTGTTGCCTTCGACAAATTCACCGAGACCAAAGGCCTCGATCGGTCCCAACGCCCCGCTCTTCTTCAGCTTTCCGTCGGCAATCGCCTGCGCCGCCCAGGCGAGCATTTTTCCCGTATATAGATAGCCGTTGATTCCCTCGAGCGAGGCACGCGCGACTTCCTTGCCATTGGCATCATGCGCGCAGGCGACAATGTAGGACCGGGAACTGGTATCAGCCCCCTTGCCCGAGCTGGAGAGCTTTCCGGTAAGGAACTCCAGAAATCGGCCATACAGCGGCAGCTTGAGCAGCAGCGCGGTAAGCCGCAGGTAAGCGGAGAAAACAATCGACAGCGGGCCAAACCAGCCGTTGAAGCCGTTGATTTCCTTGAGCTCGGGATAGATCCGGTAGAGCGAGAACGCTTCGCTGCCCGGAACGGACATCGCCCAGCGTTTGCGCTCCCCGTCGAAGAAACGTCGGACATGGCGCCCGAGCCCTTCTTTCTGGATTCGTCCGCCCTTGTAGGTATGGGAACCACGAACGACGGCTTCGGCCAAGGAAACGAATGTGCCCTGACTGAGCGAGGGAATACCGGTTTCCTTCATGAAGTATCCGATATCCACGCGCGTTGCGCGAGCTCCCGCTTTCTCAAGTGCCAGCGCCGCGGCGCAGTGTCCGGGCGCGTAGTCATAGCCCATCGCCGATAGAAGGGCGCAGCCCTTCGATTCGGCTTCCTTGGAAGCATTCAAAAATACATCGGAGATGAACACCGGTTCGCCGGTGGAATCGATGTAGTGAGCACCAGCACGCAGGGCCGCATTGAGCGCATAGCGGCCATACCGCACGAACGGACCGACCGTTGCCACGAGTACGTCGCCCTTGTTCAGCACCCTGGCAAGAGAATCCACGTCGCTCGGGTCGACGACAGCATATTCCAGATCGCCCAGCGACGCGGCCAGTTCTTTGAGCTTGCCGGCGTTGCGTCCCGCTAACAGCGGTTTGTTCCCATTCTCAAGCAGCGCGTTCGCGGTGAGTTGACCGGTGTATCCGGTGGCTCCGTAGAGAACGATTTTTGCCATGCTCAGCGCGCTCCTGCCATGCGGGCGTGGCTTTCTTTAGATCGGCGCAAAAACTCAACGAAAAGCCCGGCGAAAACGAGGTCGACTGTTCCGACGGGGATGAGCAGAAACGGTAATTCCCCTTGCCTCCATCCGAGCACAAACAGCGCGAATACGAGCACTTTCCCGATTGCTCCCAGCACCACGATGGCCCGATTCTGAGTCAAGTCGATTCCCACCCAGTAGTAACCCGCGCCGAAAAGCAGGACTGCCATGCAGAATGCGTTGTAGAACGTCGTGTAGTGAAGCGGTGCCATCCCCAGAAAATCAAAGAGTGGATTTCGGGCGAGCATGAAAAGGAGTCCGGCACCAAAATTCCAAACGGCGCCGATTTTGAACATGCCGCGGTAATAGGATTCGTTTTGCATAAAGCTTTCCAATTCGGTCGTAAATGTGCCGGTAAGCTGATTCGCTTCAGTTCAGGCGTACTTGCGCGTAGACTTGAGATAATCCCGGCCTGTCAAAATCGTCACCAGGACGAACAGGAAAAACTGCGCGCCGCTGATAAAGGCGACGAGCAGACCTCTGATCGGATCGATGGAAGTATTTTCTTTCATCTCGTGCCTCTATGCGAGCGTGGCGCTCTTGGACGGCAGTTCCCATGACTCATCGATGACACGGCTGCGCAGCTCCCCAAGCCCTTCAGAGTTATCGCTGTAGACCCAGGGGTGGAAATCGCGCTTGGCGAAAGCCGCAAGACGCTTGCCCATGGTCTGGAAATAGCCTGGTTTGTAGAACATCCACTTGAGCATTTTGATCCATTCCTTGGGTGCACCACTGGAAGGCTCGGAATCGATCTGGATGAAGCGATGGACGGCGGGAAGGATGACGAGAGACAGAAACGTCACGGCGATCGGCAATGCCCACATCCGGGCGATGTAGGCGTCGAGCCCATCGCCGAAGACCTCGCGGTAGGCATCCATGACGATGGACTTGTGCTCGCTCTCTTCGTAGAGGTGCCACTCCCACATGTGGCGGACGATCGGATCGGCGTCAGCCATCATGTCG
>JAGRBM010000507.1 GCA_020434085.1 Chrysiogenia bacterium
CTTCGATTTCACTGACGGTCAGCACGGCGGAATCGCCGAAGCTGCCCATGATCTCGCTGACCCGGGCCTTTGCCGAGGATTCGATGTAGATCATGTGGCACGCAGGTGCCTGCGCCAGGGATTCGAGCTCCACGACGGCCAGCGGGCGCGGTCCGTCCTTGCCCGCGGCATACTTGCTCAGGGTGTTGGCGAAGGGGTTCTTGCCCACCACGCAGAGCACGGCCGGGGCCTTGTCGTCGTAGAAAGCGGTGCCCGGCCAGTCGACGAAGCTCAGGAAGTTGTTGATGAACTCCGCTTCCTGCTTGGCCCGCTCCGAACGGCTGAGCGCGGCGTGGGCGAGGTTCGTGCCGCCCGTGAGGTTCAGAATTGAAACGGCCAACAGTACGACAAGAGCCGCCGCCGCGCCGAGGATGGTTTTCGATTTCATCGTGTTCATTTCTCAGGGTCTCCCTTCCCGATCAGTTGACCGGCTTGGCGAAGCGCAGACTCGGCTGGCCGTTGGTCTCGATCGCATCGCTGAAGGCCTGCTCGCTGGTGAGCGTGCCGTCGAGGTATTCAAACTGGAATCGGGTCGCCGGGTCCGAGGGAAGGCTCAGCAGGGCCTGCTGCTCTCCGATGGGCAGGAAGCCGCGGCGCTCGCCGTTGATGAGAACCCAGCCGGGCTCGCTCGAGAGGATCTCGAGGAAGAGTTCCTTCTCGGTCAGGCCCGCGACGGAGAGGCGAACCGTGCAGGCCTGCGTGCGGGTGCTGGTGAAGGCGATGGAACGATTGCCCACGCCGGCGGCCTGTGCACTGGTCTTGCTGGAGAGCCCCAGGGCGTATTTGCCGGGCATGAGTTCGGTACCCGCGCGCAGGCGGACGGGCTTCTTGTCGGGTCCGGTCATCCAGACCGAGGCTTCGGAATCCTCGCTCACCTTGCTGCAGTCGATGCCGCGCACGTCCAGGTTGAAACTCAGGTCCTCTTCAGTCTTGGGGATGTCCAGGCTGGCGGTGCCGGTCGCCGCGGCGCTGCCCTTGCCGTAACAAAAACCATTGGGAAGCGCGCTCGAACACTTGCCGGTGGGCGAGTAACCACCCTGGGCGGTGACCGAGCTGAGCAGCGAGAGGGTCAACGACTTGCCACGCGCGGTGCAGGCGGCAGAGCCCTCGGCTGCGGTGGTCGCGGGGGCCGCGTGCTTGCACTCGACCGAAGCGGACTTCTTCACCCAACTGCTGGCACTCTCGCCGGAGGTCTCGGGCACGCCGCCCTCACCCTCGCAGGTTGCGCTGACGTCGAGGGAGGCGCTGCCGCAGCGCCAGTTGACCGGGTTGGTGTCCTTCTTGGCGCCGGCCAGACGGGGCTGTTCCTTGTCGAACTGGAAGGTCAGGGCGCCCGTCAGCTCGCGAAATGCGCGATTGGGGCCCTGCACGGTCAGGGTGTAGCGGAGCTGCGCCTCGGTAAACCCGGGGAGCAGCGCCGGCACGGTCACGTGAATCGGGAAGGCAGTGGTCTGCTTCTTGGGAAAGCGCCCGTGGATGGCCTTGTCGGGCACCAGCCAAGACATGTTGGGAAGAAACCGCGAACTACCGCGCTCACCGAGCATTCCCTCCCAGAAATTCTCTTTGTCGATGTGGGCCGGAATGCCGTCGAAGCTGATGTTGAAGGCGCTCCAGTCGTAGGAGGTCGGGTTATCGATGCGGATTTCGACCGTCTGCTCATTGCCGGCGTCGGCGAGCTTGATCGGAATCAGTACGTTGCGATTGACGATTTCCGGCCAGAGACGGTAGCGCTGACGCGCCTGGGCTCCTGCATCGGACGTGGAAAGACTGGCCATGACGGCAAACAAAACCGCCAAGGCACCCCATCTGTGTAGCTTCATTCGGACTCTCCCCCTATGGCCCCATCTTATAGTGTTTTCCGAGCGAAATCGGAAGTACCCGGGCTCCAGAATTTCCCTATCATTTCACGGGGTTCGCCCGGAATCGGGGTGATTTGGGGCACGCACTGGCGTGCGCTCCCGGTGTCCCGCGCTGATGGGCAGCAATCGGGGATTCTGCCCTCCGGGGCAGGCGATTGGAAGGGCAACAGCGGCCGGATCGCCAGCATTTTCGGAGGTGTCACAACCCGGTGGCGGGGGGATGTATGCTACTCATAACCCGCTGAAATGACTGAGATTTACTATTGCGCCGCAAACTCACGCTGCCGAAGCTGGGAGAAATAGTTCGCCACAATGTTGTCCAGCGTGCTCTGTGCAACCGCCGGTCCAGTGATAGCGAAGGGAAGCAGGATCAGGTGAGCCCAGATCGAGTCGGAATCCTCGACGAAGTAGGACTCTACGACTGTGCCATTCTCGTAAGTATCGGCCTGAACTTCATAGCGAACTGAAGACTTCCAGGGGATCAGGCCCAGAAACACATAGATCATGATTGCAGCAATTGCCGATGAGGATGCGTCCTCCACTGCGCGGACTTTCAGGACCCGAATGCGCTCGCCCTTGCGCTGGCTTTCCGCAACCGGGTCCACCTGGGGCGCAACGCGCTGGATCTCGAATCCAAACTCGGCGGATTTCTTACGGATTGCCTCCACCGCATCATCATCGCCCATCAGCATTCCCGAAACGATGCGACTATCGCCGAGAAAGAACGAATACTGAAGGCTGAGTGGTGTGGCAGAAGGTGTCGGCGAAGGAGCCTTGACGTCCGGCGCCAGATTCTGGGGAAACACCGCACAGTTGGTTGTGGCAAATACCAGCGCGAATGCAACGACAATGCTGGCCCAGCACCGGGTAACTTTTCTGAACTGTTTCATGACTCGTCTCCACGGCCGAATTCACCCGAAATATTCATCGGTTTGATTGCGCACCAAACTAACGCAATGAGGGCCACGCCGCAATTGATTTGTGGGGCGGCGGGTCGAGCGGATTCTAGGGGTGGTTATGCTGCTTTTGTATCCAGCAGTCCGGAGCGCTCCAGCAGGGCGGAGAGGTCGGGTTCGCGGCCCATGAACTTCTTGTAGAGGTCCATCGGGTCCTCGGCATCGCCGTTGGCCAGCACGCTCTCGCGGAAGGCGCGTCCC
>JAGRBM010000508.1 GCA_020434085.1 Chrysiogenia bacterium
CGGCACAGGTCCTTGAGCGTGACCGACGACGAGCCCAGCGCGAGGGTCGGGTCGTGGGCGAGCTCGCTCTCGATGCCAAGATCACGCGCGTAGTTGATGGTGTAGTCCACTCCGAGGTCCATGAGGATTTTTACGGGAATGGTGTTGATCGACCGGGTCAGCGCCTCGCGAAGGGTGACTTCGCCCGAGAAGCGATCAACGTAGTTCTTGGGCTTCCACACTTCGGCGTCGCTGGCACCCTGATAGGTCACCGGCGCGTCGAGGATGGTGGTCGAGGCGGTGTAGCCGTTGGAGAGCGCCTTGGAGAAAATGATCGGCTTGAACGCGCTGCCTGGCTGGCGAAGGGCTTGCACGGCGCGGTTGAACTTGCTGGTGGCGTAGTCGGAGCCGCCGACCATCGCGCGCACGCGGCCGGTGTAGGGCTCGAGCGAGAGCAGGGCGCCCTGCACTTCGGGCACCTGGTAGAGCGAGAGCTCATAGGAATACGCCGGCAGGTAGAGCTCGCCCAGTTGTTCGGCGCCGCGTGCCTGATCGACCGAAATAGAGAGCAGCCGCACCTTCACGATGTCGCCGACCGAGAGCGCCTGCTTGGGATCTTCGATCTGCGATTTCTTCGGGTTCTCGTTGGGATTGGGCTCTCGCGCCCAGTCCATCTCGGGAAGCAAGATGGTGCCGGTCTGGTTGGCGGCCAGCGTGATCTGCGCGTAGGGGATGTCGTTGTCGCCGGCATTTTCGCCCGCGCGCTTTCCAAAGCCCGTGACCATGGCCTGACGAATCTCCCCGACTTCGAAGACGGGGCCATCGGTATCGGGATTGTATTCCTCGCGCGCGAGGCGCCTGGCCAGCTCTTCGCTCTCGGTAGCGAGCCACGCCGAGCGCTCGACTTCGTCCTCGATGTGCTCGACCGGGCCGCGATAGCCCTGGCGCTTGTCCATGCGTTCGATGCCCGCGCGGGTGGCGGCCCAGGCGGCCTGCTGGTGCTCGTCGATGAAGCTGGTTACCACCGAGAGCTGGCCGCGGAAGAGCTCGTTCTCGCCGAGGATCTTGACGAGTTCCTGGCGCACTTCCTCCATGGCGTAGGCCATGTGGGGCCACTTCTTCTCGGGTAGCACGCGGTCGTAGGCGAGAATCTTCTCGGCGACCGCCTCGTCGTGGGCTTCCTGCGTGACGTAGCCATTGGCCAGCATCTGATCGAGCACGTAGCGCCGACGCTTTCCGGCCAGCTCGGGGCTGACGTTGGGGGCGTAGGCCGCCGGGCGCGGGGTGACGCCCGCAATGGTAGCGGCCTCGGCAAGGGTCAGCTCATCGAGCGTCTTGTGAAAATAGGTCTCGGCCGCGGCGGCAACGCCGTAGGCGCCCGAGCCCAGGTAGATCTGATTGAGGTAGAGCATGAGGATGTCGTCCTTGGACAGACGCTCCTCGATGCGGCGGGCCAGCAGGGCTTCCTTGATCTTGCGCACGTACTTGCGCTCGGGCGAGAGGAAGAAGCTGCGGGCGACCTGCTGGGTGATGGTGGAGGCGCCCTGCTTGATGCCGCCGGCCTTCAGGTTCGCAACCGCCGCGCGCAAAATGCCGAAGAAGTCGATCCCGCCGTGGTCGTAGAAACCTGCGTCCTCGGCGGCGATGAAGGCGTGGCGGATCTGCTCGGGAATCTGGTCGAGCGGCAGGACGACCCGCTGCTCTTTAAAGAACTCCCAGATCTTCTTGCCGTTGGCATCGTAGACATGGGTGATGACGTTGGGCCGGTAATCGTCGAGCCGCGTGATCTGGGGCAGCGACTCGCCCAGGTGATCGAGATAGGAGAACAGGGCGGCGCCGCCCACGGCAGAGAGCAGCAGCGCGGCCAGCAGCGCGCGCTTTGCCGCCCTCTTGAAGCGCGAGGGCGGCCGCGGGGGCTCACTGGGGGGCAGCAGAAACTCCTCCTGGGCCGGGGACTCTTCGCCGGTGGCAGGGGTTTCCTCTTCTTCTGGGTTTTCGCTCTCGGACATGCGGAAATACTGGCTTTCGCGGGCCTGCGCGCCGGTTTGCCCTCGATGGTGAGTTTGCGGCGGCTGGCTGGCGCCGAGCATAGCCCGCCCCCGGTGGTGATTCCAGCCTCCATCGGCTAAGAGCCTGACCGGCATGAGCGAGCAGGATTCAGAGCAAACAGGGCCCGAAGAGGCGCAAAATCCCGACGCGGAAGAGGGCGCGCCCGAGCAGCCCAAGCCCCCGCGGCGCCAGCTCCTGGTGGCGGAGGTGGTCCTGTCTTTCGGGACGATCCTCGCGCTTTCCATGGTGCCCGAGTTCTCCATCGGCTCGGGCAGCGTGCGGCTCGATCACCCACTCGTGCTCACGGCGGCGCTCATCTACCTGCCCTTCGTGCCCTACGCGCAGCGGCGCATCTCGCTTTCCGAAATGGGTCTTGGCTCGGGCAAGTTCGCGAGGAGCGTGAAGTTTGCCGCCATCACGGGTCTCATCATCTTCCCGCTCTTCCTGCTGATCTGGTACCTCGCCGGCGGGCTGGCGCTGGGACTCCCCGCGCCGCGCCCGATCACGAGCGAGTTCCCCTACGGCGCCTACGCCTGGGCCGACCTGGTCGCCCGCCAGTTCCTGGGCGCCGCGATTCCAGAAGAGTGGTTTTTCCGCGGCTATCTCCAGCGGCGGCTTCAGCAGCTCTTCCCCCGCAGGTTCGGCACCGGCCGGTGGAGCATCTCGGCCGCCGCCCTGCTCACCGCCTGGCTCTTCGGCCTCGCCCACGCCGCAAGATACGGCAACATCCTGAGAATGAACGTCTTCCTCCCCGGCATCCTCTTCGGCTGGGCCAGAGAACGCAGCGACCACCTCGCCGCCCCGATCCTGCTTCACGCAGCGTCGAATCTGGTGCTGATGGCGTTTGTGGGGTGAGGGTAGAGCCGCCCGGTCCGCGGCGTGGGACGCAGCATCCTGGCCAACATCACGCCGGGCGGCACCCGCCACATCCACGAGGATCGTCTCAATTCCGTCGTCGCCGAAACGGGCGATGCCGGCACCGTGCTGCACGCGCTCACCTACGATCCCCACGGCAAGACCCGCAACGAGAGCGGCACGAGCGGCCTCGAGCTCACCTTCACCGGGCACCTGCGGGACATCGACACCGGCCTCTACTACATGAAGGCCCGCTGGTACGATCCCGAACTGGGCATCTTCCTCAGCGAAGACCCGCAGAGCTACAACCCGGCCGATCCGTTTACGTATTCGGAATACGTATATGCGAATCTCAATCCGCTGACGTATATCGATCCGTTTGGATGGGCGGGCTGCGATCCGGACAAGCCGGGATGCGAAGATGGCAAGATCGTCGATTTTGACGCGTTTCTTGAGAACTATCCTGTCGGTGATCCTGCACTTAAAGAACAGCAGGGAGAAGAAGCTGAAGACAATGGCGGAATTTTCTCTGCAGTTCGAACGAAACTCAACGGGTTGAAGAATCGGTACAAAGCGAAATTTGAGGAACTTTATGATGATTATGTCGAGCGTTCGCCAGAGGGTAAGCAAAAGCGAATTGCTGAATCCCAACGGAAGATGGGGGAGATTCAAGAATCTGGTGGCATCGCAGGAGATCTCATAGCAACCACTTGTGAGGCACTAGGACCCTGCGATGAAGAAGAGGCGGACGCGATTCGTCGCCAGAGTTCCAAGCCGATTACAAGAGAGAATATTGAAGAGGCCTACTCAGATACTGGTGAAATCCTCGAAGCTGGTGGAAAAGGCGTAGTCTTCAGCCTGATCGGGAAATTTGTAGCTGGTCGCAAGGCCAAGAAAGCTGGCAGGCTTGCGGAACTTGGTAAAATTAGGCAGGCATACGATGATGAAGTTAAAGCACTCGGAGGATTGGGTGATAGCATGCGTGCTGCGGGGGAGGGAGTGGAACAGGTCGCCCGAACTCTCCATTCCTTGCGTAGGGAAATTGGCAAAAAATATAAGAGCGCAACCCCGTTGGGCACACGATTGAAAATCTACGCAAGAAATATCTTACCGAAGCGACTTGGGGGGCAAGGATATGACAGCATTTATGGGCCATCGATTGGGTGGCTTCGCAAGCATGGTAAGACATGGGAAGAAATCATTGAAACAGCGGCAAGGCCGAATAGGAAGATCAGTGCAGCCCTGGGCGTAAAATGAGTCGAACGAAGCGAAATGTTGTTTGGATGGCAAGGCCTGACGGGAGAGCAAAGTTCCTTCGACTGGACCTGCTTACTGGAGAGTTAAAGGAGCAGTTCACTCTTATCGATCCAAAGCCCATTCGAGGTGAATACTTTAAGCATGATGGGCATTTCGCAATGTATTATGCGACACGGGAGGGGATTGTGTTCCGGTGTAACGGATTGGTTCTCCCACTTACGCGTGATCTGTCGAGTGTGCTCGAAGTGGTAGATGGTGTGCAGAAGTTCACTCTGCACCGAAATGGTGAAGTAGTCTATCAGTGTGAATTGGCTATCGGGGGCAATTCATCCTTTTGGGATCGCGTCATTGAGTTTGATTTTAGCTTTGATCCGACGTTCAGTTTTTTTGACGACCTGCACTATCTCATTCAGCACCCTGAACAGTGGGCGGAGAAGGCCGAGCTGTTATTGTGCGATAATCGATAGTGTAAACACAGTTCTTGGGAGCAAAGCGCCCGGTTGCCCCAAAATGAAACGCCAACCTAATAGTCCGCCACCGAGGCCATGCCATACTTCACCGCCATGAAATTAACTATAACAACACTTTCAATCTTGTTTCTCCTCACCGCTTGTACCGGCACCGGCAACACCACCAAGCCCGCGCAGGCGGGCAAGCCCGTGATCACCGTCTCCCAGGCCGACATCGACCTGCACCTCCAGAAGAAGTCGCCGCAGTTGCGGCCGCGTTACGGGGTTCCAGGGGGCAGGGCGGATCTCGAGCGCGAGGTAAGCGAGCGGCGGCTGCTGGCGGTGCTGGCAAAGGACGAGGGGCTGGAGAAGGACCCGGCGCTGGCCCGGCGGATGGAGGATTTCCTCATCGAGCGCCTGATGGACGTCGAGGTCGAAAAGCGCTTTACCGAGGAGATCGCCGCCTCGCTCTACGAGCAGTTCCATGAGCGTTTCGTGACCGAGCGGTTGCACCTGCGCCAGATTCCGCTCCTCCCCATGTAAATTCTGCGGTCCATTTCGGGTCATTTCGGTCCATCGTGGGCCATCATGGGTCACGCCCCTTGCGTGATTTTCTTTCTTCCCCATACTGAAAAAGAGAGGGTCATTGGGCCCGACTGTGTTGCGCTCCCCCGCCGCCGGGGGAGCTGGCCGGGCAAGGCCCGGACTGTGGGGGCAGTGATGTACCAGCCCCCTCTGCCCTGCGGGCATCTCCCCCGACAGCGGGGGAGAGCTGATGTGGGGCGCGCTTTGCGCGCATTTCCATAGCGAGGACGCGGTCCGTTGGTAATTCTTGCCCGCGCGTCTTCGATGGCCCGAACGTGGACATGGCTAGCCATGCCCCTGCCCGCCGGTGGGGGTTTGGCTCGCCAAACCCATGTGCGGAGCCCACCGGCAGAATCCACTGTTCGGAACGGTCTTCGTCCGCCCGAAAGGAGAACCGGAAGAAAAATTTTTGGAAAATGTAAACATGAGCACGCGGATGCTGGAGCGGGCGGGCGTGTTTGTGTGGGGCTGCTTCTACGCCAGTGCCCGGAGCGCGCTCTGGGCACGGTTCCGGGTCCGGCGGCCGGTGGGGGGACCGGCATTTGGCTGGGGCCGCATCAGCGTGCGACCGTACTGGGCGGGTTAGTTGTCGGCGCCTTCATCCTCGTTTCCGTCGTCACTGCCGTCATCGCTGCCCTCGTCATGATGGTCATCGTCGAGTTCGGCGGAACCCTTGATGGCTTCCTTGAGGGTGTCTTCCAGGTTCTGGCAGTCGCCGGTCGCGTCGGAGATCATCAGGTGATTGTCCACGACCTGCAGGTCGCCGTTGGTGATGCAGCTCGTGATGGGCAGGGCGCTGAACCAGCTCGCCACGTCGAGGCTGAGGATGAGGTCGTCAGCAGCGAGGCTGTCGATGGTCGCGCCGGCGACGTTGGCGAACTCGGCTTCCTCGCTGAACTTGAGGAGCATCTCGAAGGTCTTCTCGGTCTCACCGGCGTCATTGGGGTCGAACTTGAAGGTGCCCGAGAGATAGATCGTGTGGCCGGCAAGGGGATCTTCGGCAGGGACGAGACCGTCTTCGACCTCGGCTTCCTCGAACTTGACCGCGACGTGGCTATAAGTGCCCGAGGGAAGTCCCACTGCAGAGATGTCGGGGGTGGAGGTGCCCGCGATCAGGTCCAGTACGAACGGGCCCTTGATGGCGAAGCTGTCGTCGACCGATTCGCAGGTGAGCAATTCGCTCGCGATGTCGTCCTCGGAGTCTTCGCACTCCATGCCTTCGGGCAGTTCGATCTCGACGTCCTTGACGCTGGCGCGCGCGGTGTCCATCACGAAGACCGTTCCGTCCTGGTCGGCCATGGCAAGGCCTGCGGGTACGGGGTCGGTGGCCTTGGCCGAGGCAGTTGCCGCCGCCGAGGAGGTCGCCTGGATGCGCACGCCGGAGACCACGTCGACTCCTGTTGCGCTGCCGGAGCCTCCGCCGCAGGCGGCCAGCAGTGCGGCCGTGAATAGGGTTGCTGATAGTTTCTTCATCTTCTTTCTCCTTGTTTCCTTCTTCCCGCCCATGCGGGAGTTTCTTGGTTTCAGTCGTCTTCGCCCGATTCGAGCTCGCCCGAGCCCACGATCGCGCTCTTGAGGCCATTCTCCACGTCGCTGCAGCCGCCCATGCCGTCGGCGATCAGCAAGTGGTTGTCGGTGAGCGTGAGGTCACCGTCGTCGAGGCACGTGGTGATGGGAAGGGCGGCGAACCAGCTCGCCACGTCCAGTTGCAGGCGCAGCGTTTCTCCAAGGTCGCCGAAGGGCACACCTGTCAGGTTTTCGAAAAAGGATTCCCCGCTGAAGTCGAGCGCAAATTCAAAGGTACGCTCGCTGCCGTCGTAGTCGAAGCGCCCGGTCGCGTGGAAGGTGATGTCCGAGAGCGGATCCATGGAGGGCAGATTTTCGGCGGGTTCGAACTGCACGCTGCCGTGGGTGTAGGACGCGATGGGGAACGGAAGTTCCGGCACCATCGGGGTCAGGGTCCTGTTCACCAGATCCGCGACCATGGATCCTTCGATACTGACGGAGTCGGCCTCGCAAGAGACGGTGACGAACTCGTTGTCGTCGACTTCGTTTTCGTCGAAGTCATTGCAGTCGAGCGGGCCGGGCAGTTCGACCTCGATCTCGTGGACGCTGGCGCGGGCCGATTCCACGACGAACTTCGTGCCCTGCTGATCGTATCCGATGAGTGTGCCGTCGATCGCGCGGGTTGCGGACTTCGAGAGGGTGGCCACCGGGTTGCTGGAGGTGGCTTCGAGGCTGATCTGCGGGCTTTGCGTGATGCCGTTGCCGGTCTTCAACCCGCCATCACCACATCCGCCTGCGAGCGGAATGCTGGTGCAGATCACCATGAGTATGCAGAGAAACTGTTTCACTTCTTTTTGTCCTTTCGGGTTGCCGGTACGGTCAGGTAACCGAGGAAATAGATTTCCTCTTCGAGTTCGTCGGGGAGGTCGTCGCCTTTGGGTGATTCGGGCTCGCCATTGAGGTAGTCGAGGATTTCATCCTGGAATCTGGAGATGCGCTCGCACACGGCCTCATACTGCTTGTGGTTCATCCGGACGGTGAGCGAACTGATGTTGCGCGCATCCCTGGGAAGCCCGTCGAGGCTTGTTTCTGCCAGCGAAAGCATCCCACGGTGGTAATTGCGCACTGCCAGTGATGCGACATCGGGTGAGGTCTCAAGCGCCTTGTGTGAGGGAACGAGTTTCCCGTCCTCGTCCCGTTCAATGAGTCCCGCGCGTTCGAGCACTTCGAGCGCGCGGGTGACTTCCTGCGCGCTCACGCGCGGATGGAGGCGGCGGCCGATCCACTCGGGGTCTTCACGGAAGTCGGGCAGACGCAGGATTTCGCGAATCGGAAACGCATGCCAGGTCGAGTAGGCCTCGTAGTGTTCTTCGGAGAGCGAAGTCCGGCCTTCGATCGCATTGCGGCGCGTGCGCAGCTTGCGGTAGTAGCGATTGCGTTCGGTATCGGTACGCGCCTGGCCCAGGTGCACCAGCAGGGCGAAGTCGTCGCGCTCGCGGGCGGAGAGACCCAGGGCGTCGGCAAACTTGCGAATCGAAGCGTCCGAGAGATTGCGCTCGCCCTCAACGACATGCTTGAGGAAGCCCGAGGAGGCGTAGCCCGCGCTCTGCGCGAATTTGCGGTAGGAGAACCCCCGCGAAGTCTCGCGCAGGTAGTCCACCATCTCCCGCAGGAATTCGCGGTAGTCGTCGTAGAGGACGGGGGTCGGGCGATATGTCGTTCTCTCGTTCACGACACTAATATTGGCTATTTGACTAATTTAATCTAGTAATTTCAGCTATTTACTTGTAGAAATCGTTCTCTGTAGAGAACGGTCTGGGTGTAAGTACGGGAAATCACGTGTTTTGCGGCTGGTTGTCGGAATATCTTTCCATGCGTGGACGTCTTCAACAGTGTTGAGCGTTCCAGGCATCCCATTCCTGTCCGGCTTCCGCCCCCGAAAAACCCCTTGAAAATCCCTAAGTTCCCGGTATTATTGGGGGGATTCCCGATCCGTAGGTGAGGCCGCGCTCCGGGAGAGAAGACGATCTCTTCGCAGCAAGCCATCGCATCGGCAGAGCCACCGCGCTTTGGCCGCTATCAGCTGCTTTCCGAACTGGGGAAAGGCGGCATGGGCGTCGTTTATCGCGCGCTCGACCCCAAGATCGGCCGCGA
>JAGRBM010000509.1 GCA_020434085.1 Chrysiogenia bacterium
GCCGCCGCCCCCGGGCGGCGTGCCGCCCAGCCAACAGAGCTACGCCTGAGCCCCCGGAAGGGGCACGCCATAAACGCCCGCGGCCTTCAACTAAAAAAATCACGGAAATGAGATCGCGAGGAAGGAGACTGCCGACAGGATAGGGAAGACAAGAAAGAAGAAATTACCGCCAAGGCGCCAAGGCGGAATGGACCACTGCGGAATCCTTGGCGCACTTGGCGCACTTGGCGCACTTGGCGCCTTGGCGGTTTAAAATCGGGCCCCGTCATCCCGACCGGAGCAAAGCGAAACGGGAGAGGAAGCTATTCGCTCGAACACACATCCGCTTCCCAGCGCTTGCATTCGCCGCGTGGCGTGCGATCACCGCACTTCTTCTGGCAGGTCGCATTGGCGCCGCAGACGTCCGCTCCCCAGCGCATGCAGCGTCCGTTGCCGGATCGCTCCAGGCACTGCTGCGCGCAGCGAAGCTCGGTGCCGCATTCGTCTTCGCCGTAGCGAAGGCACACTCCCTCGGGCGTGCGGTCCTGGCAGCGGAGTTCGCAGCTCACCTTGACGCCGCATGCGTCCTGCCCGTAGCGAAGGCACACTCCCTCGGGCGTGCGGTCCACGCAGCGGCGCGCGCATTCATCTCCTTTTTCTTCAACGGGGGATTCCGCTTCGGGAGTGGCGCTGTCCCCGGCGTCGGGATCGAGCGAGCACTGATCGGGCCCCCAACGAAGACACGCGCCACTTGCCGTGCGATCGAGACACTGCTCGGCGCAGCTCGCGCCGGGGCCGCAAAAGTCCTCGGCATATTGGAGGCACTTGCCGTGATCGGTGCGGCGCTCGCAGCGCCGGGCACATTGGGATTCCCCGGACCGCGATTGAGGACCGGAGAGCAGCAGCGGGGCAAGCACAACCAACAGAGCACCAAGACGGGACATGGGAAGCCTCCAGCCGGAAACAAGATCGGGATCGAAGAGCTTACTTCAACCCTAGACGGCCCAGGACGCAGCAGGTAACCGTTTATTACAAATATTGACATATTTCCGAATCTTGGTAATATTAAGCCCATGAGCGAGTCACCCAACGCCAGGAGCCTGCTTCTCGACCTTTTGCGGGTCGTTCCCGGACGCACCGCGGTGCCGGTGCAGGGGCTCGTGCGCGTGGGCGAGCTCTTCGGGATCACCGGCAATGCCACGCGCGTGGCGCTCTCGCGGCTCTCCGAGGGCGGGCTCGTCGAGAGCGACGAGCGCGGCCAGTATCGCCTGAGCCAGGCCAGCGACCCGGTCAGCGCCTTCGTCGAGAACTGGCGCCTTGGTGAGCAGCGCCTTCGCCCCTGGGAGGGTGGCTGGCTGTGCGTGCACCTGCCGCGGCCGGGCCCCGGACGAAAGGCGCGCACGGCGAGCCTGCGCGCCATGGAATTTCTGAGCCTGCGCGAGGCAGAGGGCGGCCTGTGGGTGCGCCCCGACAACCTGGCAGGCGGCGCGCAGGCCGCGCGCGAGGCGCTCGGCAAGCTCGGCCTCGAGGAAGGCGCGCTCGTGTTTGCGGGACGCAACTTCGGTGAAGACGTGACCGCGCGCTGGGCCGGAGAGCTCTGGACCGATGAGCCCTCCCGTGAGCAGCGCGCCCACGCCAGGAAGCTCGAAGCGAGTACCAAACGCATTCCGTCGCTGAACAAGGACAAGGCGCTCGTCGAGACCTTCACCCTGGGCGGCAAGGCCATCGAGCTGCTGGTGCGCGACGCGCTGCTGCCCGACGAGATTCGAAGCGGCGATGCCCGCCGTGAGCTGACCGATGCGATGCTCGCCTACGACGTGGTGGGCCGCAATATCTGGAGCGGGATTTTCAGCGCGCTCTCCCTGCAAGGGGCGCCCGCGCAAGTATCCGGAATCTAGGAGGCCCGGCAGTTGGAGCAACGCCGGAGCCGCAAGGAGCGAAAACCATGAACAAGATCCGTGATCTCATCAGCCGCGAGGAACTCGAAGAGCTGCGCGCCGTGAGCCCCTGGCGCAACATCTGGGCTCTCGTCTTCGACTGGGCATGGATCCTGGGCATGATGGCGCTCTACATCGCCCACCCCTCGTGGTGGACCTTCCTGCTGGGCTGGCTGGTCATCAGCGGCCGGCACCTTGGACTGGCGATCCTCCAGCACGAGGCCGCGCACAACCTGCTGCTTCCCAGCAAGAAGTGGAACGACCGCATCGGCCAGTGGCTCGTGGCCTACCCGATTCTCAACAACACGCTCATCTACCGGACGATCCACCTGCAACACCACAAGTACACCTGGACCGACAAGGACCCGGACCTGGGGCTGGCCAACAAATTCCCGATCACCAAAGCGAGCCTTCGCCGCAAGATCTGGCGCGA
>JAGRBM010000510.1 GCA_020434085.1 Chrysiogenia bacterium
CCGTAGCGCGACCTTGCCGATTCCACGGAGTTCGTCAGATCGAAGGCCATCACCCGCGCCCCGGCGTTTGAGAGCGCGGCGGCCTTGTCACCGGCGCCGCAGCCGGCGTCGAGCACGAGCCCCAAATCCGAAGCCGGGCGCTCGAAGAGTGTCTCCTGCAACCACTGGCCGGTCTGCTCGTGGGAGAACCCGTAGCTCGTATCGGCCGCGCCAAGTCGCCCGCGCGCCTTCTGCTCCCACTGCAGCCCGAAACTCTTGCGGGTTTTTCCGCCGGTCCCGGGACTGGGCAGCAGGCGCGCGATGCCGTCGACAATCGGATAATCGTGCCCGAAGGTCGCACCCCGAAGCGTGCCTGAGACAATGAATTCGCCATCAAGCTCCTCGTCCATCAGGACGAGCGCTTCACCCGTGCGCGGGCAGGCAAGGATTTCCAGAAAGCTCCGGTGCATGCGCTCTCAGCCGCTCTCGATCGCTCTCAACCGAGAGTCCCGTCGGCGCGGGCATACTGGCTGACCTGCACGTAGGAGGGGGTCAACGATTCGGGATTGGCAAAGTCACCGGCCAGCGCGGCGCGGCGGGTGAGCTCGCCCACCTGGCGGGCGTCGGCGATGGCACTCTCTTCGCTGCAGAAGTGCGCGCCATCGCCCAGAATCCCGGACATGGCGTCACGGTTGTTCAGCGCGCCGGCACCAACAAGCGTCACGGGCTCGCCGCGAGTCGCAAGCTGCCGGGCCCAGTCGGCCGAGGCAAGCGCGGCGGGCTCTTCGATGCATTCGATGGTGCGCTGCGTGCCAGGCTTTCCGCTCGCGCGGTAGAGCCCGGCGTAGACGTCGCCGCGCCGGGCATCGAGCGCCGCGCCGACGAGGCCTTCCTCTTCAATCCCCAGCACCAGCGCTTCGAGCGTGCCGACGCCGACGACCTTGATGCTCGGCACGGCGGCGACGAGGCCCTTGACCGTTGCAAGGCCCACGCGAAGGCCGGTGAACGATCCCGGGCCCACGGTCACGCCGATCGCATCCAGATCGGTGAGCGCCGCGCCGCCTTCTGCAAGGATGGCTTCGATGCGCGGCACAATCTGCTGGGAGAGCTTCTTGCCGAGCGACTCGCTCGAATGGGCGAGAACGCGCTCACCGCGGAGCAGCGCGAAGCTGCCCTGCTGGTCGGAGCACTCGATGGCCAGAATCAATGGGTCTTTCATTGGAGAAGCGTCGCTAGTTGTTGAAGAACTCGAGCACGCCCGGCAGCACGCGGCGTCGGATGTCGTTGTAGAAGGCAAAGAGCATGAGCAGCAGCAGGAGCGAGAGACCCACCTGCTGTGCGATCTCGCGCGTGCGCAGGCTGATGGGCTTTCGGTTGAGGGCTTCGACGAGGAAGAACACGATGTGCCCGCCGTCGAGAACCGGAATGGGCAGCAGGTTCAGGATTCCAAGGTTGATGGAGATGAGCGCCATCAGGAACATGAACTTGCCGAGGCCCTGATCGACCGCGCTGGCCATCTGGGCGCCGATCTCGATGGGGCCGCCCACCTGGTCGCGGGGCACGTCGCCCACGATGAGCTTGTAGAGCCCCATGGGAATCATGATCATCAGGCGCAGCGTCTCCGAGGGCGCGTTGGCAAAGGCGTAGGCCAGTCCCGCGTGGCGCGTCTCGGTGAAATTCTGCGCGCTCTGCACGCCGATCATCGGGCGCGTGAGCTTTTCCCCGCCGACCTCGATCTCGGTGAGCTCTGGCGTCATGGTCAGTTCCAGGGGCTCGCCCTTGCGCAAGACGCGCACCGAAAGCGGCGCGCCGCCGCCGGCCTTCACCGTCTCGGAGACTTCGCTCCAGAACTGCACGGGTTTTCCATTGAGCGCCAGGATTTCGTCGCCGCCCTGGATACCCGCCTTGTCGGCCGGGCTTCCGGGTTTGACCATGGCGATTTTCGTGCCGATGGGCGGATGAGCGCCGATCGAGTTGACCTGCACGCTCTCGCCAAATTCGTTCATTCCCTCGACGGACTCGTGGGGAATTTCCGCGCTCATGGTCTGGCCGTTGCGCTCGAACTGGACGAGAACCTTCTCACCCGTGGAGGCGCGCACGCCTTCGACGATATCCTCGAAGAAGCGGACTTCCCTGCCGTCGACCGAGAGGATCGTATCGCCCGACTGGATTCCCGCCACCGCCGCCGGGGAGTTTTCTTCGAGCGATCCAACCACGGGCGCCGGGTGCGGCTCGACCCACAGGAAGATCAGAATTGCGAAGTAACCGAAAATCAAGTTGAAGGCCGGGCCGGCAAAAGCCACGGCAATGCGCTGGGGGATGGGTTTGTGCAGGTAACTGCGCTCGGGGTCGATGGGCTCGGGCGGCTCGGCGTCTTCGTCTTCATCGCTTCGGCCCATGTTCTCGGGCGAGAGGCCGGGCTTGTCCATCCACTCTTCGGGCACGTCGCCGTGCATTTTCACGTAGCCGCCCAGCGGGATGGCGGCCAGAACGTACTCGGTCTCGCCCCACTGGCGCGAGATCAGGGCCTTTCCAAAGCCGAGCGAGAAGCGCTCGACCTTGATTCCGCAGCGCTTGGCGACGAGGAAATGGCCGAGTTCGTGGACAAAGATCAGGATTCCGAGGGCAATGACTGCGATGAGGATCGACATGGTTCTCTCAGTATAGCGCGAAGCTCCCCAAGGGAAGCATCCGGGGTATTACCGGGCGGTTTTCGTGGAGGCAACTCCGGCCGGGCGGAGGGGCTACTCGTCTTCCTCTGCAATCTGGGAGGCCCGTCCGCGCTTTGCCTGCACGAAGGAATACGGCAGCAGGAAGAGCCCCATGAGCAGGAAGAGCTCGGCAATGGGCCGGTACCAGGGTCGGCGGGCCTCGATCATGCCGTTTTCCAGGTCGATGGAGAGCGAGTCCCCTACCCGGCCCACGTCCAGATTGTTCTCGGGCACGAAGGTCTCGAAGGCGCGCACCGGCACCGAGAGGGCCAGCGGGATTGCCTGGCTGGTTGCCTGGGCAACAGCCCGGCCCATGGAGGCCTCCGTAACATGCATGTTTCCAAGATCGCCCACCGCGCCCATCATGGCGCGGGTCTGGGGTTTGCCTTCGGCGTCGAGAATGGGGGCGCCCGTTTCGTGGCTGCGCCAGACCTGCATCTTGGGTTTCACGTGCAGGGTTTTGCGCTCGCCGGCGCGCTCCACAACAATTTCGACTTCCTCGCCATTGGATGCAGTGATTGCATCGACCACCTGCGCCCATAGCTCGACGGGCTTTCCATCGATTTCGCGAATCCAGTCGCCGCCCTGGATGCCGCCCTTGGCCGCGGGCTGGTCGGGCAGCACGCGGAGCACCCGCGTCTGCGAGGGTGCAAGAATGCCGAGCCCCTGGGGGATGAACTCGCCGCGCGGGCCGAAGCATTCGTCGGTCGTGATGGTCAGTTCCATCACGTCGTTGCCCCGCTGCACCTTGATGTCCAGGGGATTGCCCTTGTTCTGATAAACTTTCTTGTAGAGATCGAACAGATAGCGTACGTCCGCGCCGTCCGCCGAAAAGATGCGGTCGCCCACTTCGAGGCCCGCGTCCTCCGCTGGCGAGTAGGCTTCGATGCCGCCGACCACCGGCGCGGGCGGTGGCAGCAGCATGCCGCCGATGATCAGGATGCCCCAACCCAGCAGCAGCAGCGCAACGCTGCCGCTCAGAAAGACGAAGAGGCGCTTTCCGTACGAGTGGCGGAAGAGGCCAAGTTCGCCGGTACCTTCCTGCTCGCCATTGGCCTGCGCTGTTGGATTGCTGCCGAAGAAAAGAATCGAGAAGAAGAGCGGAAGCGTGGCGAGCTCGACTTCCATGCGTCCGCGGTAGAACTTCTTGATGACCGGCCCCGCGCCGAGCACCACGCGCCGGATGCGCACGCCCATGGGAAAGGCCACGATGGCATAGACGATTTCCCGGACCAGCAGAGCCAGAGGCAGCGCGAGCAGGTAGATGAGAAACGTCACGGACTGCTCTCCTTACGCGGCGACCAGGGCCTGCGCCTGCTCGCGCGCCCATGCGTCGGCCTCGCGAACCTGACCAATCTCGGTGAGCGTGTGGGCGGTGTGGCGCCCCATCACACTCTCGCAGATGCGCGGGATGTCGTAGAAGGAAATCTTGCCGTCCAGGAATGCGGGGACGGCGATCTCGTTGGCTGCGTTGAGCACCGCGGGCATGGAGCCCGACTGGCGAAGGGCCTCGAAAGCCAGCCCCAGCGCCGGGAACTTTTCGTGATCGACCTTGTGGAAAGTGAGCTGGCTCATGCGCTCGACCGTCAGGTATTCGAGCCCGCAGGTGACGCGCTCGGGATAGGCCAGCGCGTAGGCAATCGGCAACTTCATGTCGGGGACCGAAAGCTGCGCCATGATCGAGGCGTCTTCGTACTCCACCATGGAATGCACGATGGACTGGGGATGGATGAACACGTCGATCTGCTCTGGCGGCAGGTCGAAGAGCCAGCGGGCCTCGATCACTTCGAGTCCCTTGTTCATCAACCCGGCCGAGTCGATGGTGATCTTGCGACCCATGTCCCAGTTGGGATGCTTGAGCGCTTCCTCGGGCTTGGCAGCGGCGATCTGCTCGCGCGTCCAGCTCAGGAACGGCCCGCCCGAAGCAGTGAGAATCAGGCGGCGCACCTTGCGCAGGTCATTGCCCTGGAGGGCCTGGAAAATGGCCGAGTGCTCGGAATCGACCGGCAGCATCTCGACGCCCTTTTCCTTGATGCGGCGGAGGACGAGTTCGCCCGCTGTGACGAGCGTTTCCTTGTTGGCCAGGCAGATCTGCTTGCCCGCATCGATCGCGGCCAGCGTAGGTTCAAGCCCCGCGGCGCCGACAATGGCCGAGAGCACCGAATCGGCCTCGGGCGAAGCGGCGAGCTGCTTCATGCCTTCGGGACCGTAGAGGATCTCGGTGCCGTTCTTCCCGCCGTCTTTTTCAAGAAGCGCACTGAGCTTTCCGGCGGCCTCTTCAGTCGACATGCAGACCCGCAGCGGCTGGTAATGGCGCACCTGCTCGGCCATGAGGGTGGCATTGGCGCCGGCGCCGAGCGCGACGACCTTGAATCGTTCGGGATGCTGGCTCACCACGTCCAGGGCGGAAACGCCGATGGAGCCGGTGGAGCCGAGAATGGTGATTTGCTTCGTCGTGGAAGCCACTTTGCCTGCTAACTCCGCGCGCCGGAGGGTTCTCCGGGCAAGAATGGTGGACTGCCGCGCACTGTACGTCACAATGGCTGCGAAGGCAACGCGCGAATGAGTGCTAACTCGCTGAGAACAGTGATGATTTCGTCAGGAAGAGCCGCCGGCGTCCTCGCCCTGCTGGCCGTTCTGGTAATCGGCGCCGCCTGCGAGCGGGCCCCCGAGCGCCCCGGACCGGGCGTCTACGACAAGGTCGCACTGTTCGAGGCCATGCAGAGCAGCCGCATCGAGCAGACCATCAAGCGCCTCAATGAAGAGCACGACCTGAGCGTGCTCATTCGCGCCCAGACCGGCGGCCCGCTCGGCGAGGACAGCCTCCTCAAGGGGCTCGGCGAAGAGGCGCTGGTTCTCGACTTCTACCCCCAGGCCAAAACCTTCGAGATGCACATCGCCACCAATGGCGGCTCGGCCTCCGCGATCGACCGCACCTGGGAGGCACGCCTTCGCACCCGCACCGAGCCCGCGTGGGGAACGCCCGGCCGCGTGGGCGACGTGCTTGAGCTCTGGCTGCGCCAGCTCTCCGAGACACTCGGAAGCAGGGCCGTGAACCAGAGCCTGCTACCCCAGGAAATCCCCGGCACGCCCGATCCGGCAAAAGAACTCGAGGACATCGACTGGAGCACCCATGCCGCGCCGCCTGCCTGGGAGGTGTCGAAAGACCCCACCCTGCCCCAGCCCTCGCCCAATGAGGCCTATGCCGCGTTTATCGAAGTGGCGCGCCGTCAGGACACGCGCGGGGATCTGGAGCTCTACACCCCCGACTCGCGGGACAATTTCAAGAAATACCCGATGAGCGCGACGCAGCTTGCGCGGCTCTACAAAAAGTATGCGGCGGCGCCCTACGAGCTCGCCGTTCTGAACGATCGCGCCGTCGCCCATTTTCCCACACAGCCGCGTACCTTTATTCCCTATTTCTTCGTTCGCGGAATCGACGGCTGGCAGATCGATTTCTATACCTCGGCAAAAGTCATCACAATGGAAGTCGGCGCCGAGTGGCGTTTCGAGATCCAGGACCATCCCTACATGTTCGGGTTTTCAAAATACCTGACCGATGAGCGCGGCTGGGTCCTCTATGGCGAGAATGTCCGCTAGGACTCAGGTGGAGAACTCGGCGACGGCGGCGCTCTCTCCGGGCAGGTAGACGACAAAGCGCGTGCCCTGGCCCAGCTCACTCTCGACCCGCACGCTGCCGCCGTGCAGTTCTATGAACTTCTTTGTGATGGAAAGCCCCAGCCCCGTTCCCAGCTTGACGTTGCGCTGCTGGCGTCGCTTTCGGGCAATGGCGAATTTGTCGAAGATGATCTCCTGATCCTCGGCGGCGATGCCCGGACCGGTGTCGACGATCTCGATTTCCACCCCCGCACCCGAGGGCCGCGCCCGGCAGGTCACGCTGCCGCCCGCGGGCGTGAACTTGAGCGCGTTGTGCAGAAGATTCGCAATGGCCTGCTGCATCTTGGACGCGTCGAGTTCGAGCTCGGGCAGTCCCTCCACCAGCTCGAGTCGGTAGTCGACACCGTTGTGCTCGGCCTCGCGGCGGTACTGCCCAAAGGCCTCGCCCACCACTTCGGGGAGCCAGATGCGCGTCACATGCAACACCTCGTGACCCGATTCCAGGCGCGCCGAGTCGAGAAGATCCTTGATCAGGTCGAGCATGCGCCTTGCCGACTGCTGAACCTCATCGTTGTAATCGAGCAGTTCCTTTTTGTTCTGGTCTCCGCGCAGCCCCAGGTCGAGCAGCTCGGCATAGCCCTGCACCGCAACGAGCAGGTTTTTGAGGTCGTGGGAACAGATTGCCAGGAAATCGTTCTTGAGCGCATTCACTTCTTCGAGATGAATTTTCGCGCCCATGAGTTCGCGGGTGCGCTCGTCGACGCGCTCTTCGAGGTGTTCGTTGAGTTCCTGTAGTTCCTGGCTGTGGCCGTAGAGCTGATAGATCAGCCACATGCCCGCGGTCATGGCGGCCACACCGAAGGTGAAGAACGAGAGATAGATGCCGCCCCACCAGCCGACGACGAGGCCGAAATCGTGAATCGGGCTCGCGATGGAGAAGAAGACGAGCGGCACCATCATCTTCGTCTCGACGCGGCGGCGCCCTTGCCAGAGGAACTGCAGGTGCCGCACCGTCCATGCGAGCCAGATGCCGATCATCACCACCGCGGGAATCAGGTTGGGCGCATCGCGGGTGTAGAATCCGCGCACGCGCAGCAGCACGAAGAGCTGGCCGATCTGGTCGGGGATGAAGACAGGTTCCAGGCGCTCGGGCGCAAAGATCGCCGTTACGGCAAGCCCGACGCCCATGAGGGCGACGATGGCGAAACATACCGTCTCCAGCGGGCCGCGGCGCCCGCCAAGTTGCATCCGGTTGGCTTCGTAAAAGGACGCCAGCACCAGGCAGAACAGCATGATCTGAACGACATAGGCCCAGATGGGAACTTCGTCGACCCACTGCATCCAGATGATCAGGCAGAAGCTGGCAGCGATGGCAAAGGCATAGGACGCGAACGCGACCAGTGTCAGGTCGGGTTTCCACAGCCGGTAGAGAATCAGGGAGAACGCGCCGCTTCCCAGCGCGATCAGCGCGATGTGCGGGTAGATGAATAAGATGTATTCCACGCCGGCGC
Source organism: Chrysiogenia bacterium (assembly GCA_020434085.1). NCBI lineage: Bacteria > Pseudomonadati > Chrysiogenota > Chrysiogenia > Chrysiogenia bacterium. The sequence goes on from JAGRBM010000510.1 coordinate 7,820, forward strand.
CTGTCCCCTGTTGCCGCCGGCCTCCGCACTGCGCGGATTCCGGCGGGGGATACGGTACCGCGCAACGGGCGCGGGGGCAAAACTCAGGATTTGGCGGGCTTTACCTGATCGCCGGTCAGGCCGTAGCGGCGCTCTCGCTTGGAGTAATTCACCAGTGCGCGGCGATACTGGGCCTTTCTGAAGTCAGGCCAGAAGGTTTTCGTGATGTAGAGCTCGGTATAGGCGCTCTGCCAGAGCAGAAAATTCGAAAGCCGGTACTCGCCCGCGGTGCGGATGAGCAGGTCGGGATCGGGCATCCCGGCGGTGTAGAGATAGTTGCTGATGAGCTTCTCGGTGACCTGGCGGGAGGTGAGCTTTCCGGCCTGCGCCTCACGCACGGCGCGGCGGACCATCTGCTCGATTTCCTGGCGGCCGCCGTAGGAGAGCGCGAGTGTCAGCGTCATCTTGCGCCCACCGGCGGTGGCGTCGATGACGCCCTGCAGGTGTTTGCGCACCTTGGCTGGAAGCCGCGCGGTGTCCCCGATGGTGTGCAGGCGAATGCCATACTCCACCATTTCGTCGAGTTCCTTGTAGAGATACTCGTCGAGCAGGTGCATGAGCGCGTTCACTTCAAAGCGCGGGCGCTTCCAGTTTTCTGCCGAAAATGCGTAGAGGGTCAGGTATTCGATCCCCAGCTCACGCGAAGATTCCACCACCGCGGCGACGCTCTTGGCGCCTTCCTGATGTCCTTCGTAGCGCTGAAGTCCGCGCTCCTGCGCCCAGCGACCGTTGCCGTCCATGATGATGGCGACGTGGCGAGGCTGACCGGCAATGGGCTGAACCTTCGTGGGGCGTCTTTTCATACGTTTGGGCAATTGGATGAGCCTAGACCTTGAGGATTTCCTCTTCCTTGGTTTTCAGGCCCGCGTCGACCTTCTTGCCGTATTCGTCGATCATCTGCTGGACACGCTCGGACGCCTTCTTCTGGTCGTCCTGGGAAATTTCCTTGTCCTTTTCGAGCGTCTTGATCGCATCGAGCGCCGCGTGACGGGCGTTGCGCTGGCTGATCTTGCACTCTTCGCCGGCGGCCCTGGCCATCTTCACGTAATCCTTGCGCCGCTCTTCGGTGAGCGCGGGGATATTGATGTGAATGACCTTGCCGTCGTTGTTGGGGGTGAGCCCCAGGTTGCTCTTCTGGATCGCCTTCTCGATGGCGGCCATGTTGCCCGCATCGTAGGGATCGATGCGCAGCACGCGGGCCTCCGGCGCGGTGACCGAGGCCACCTGGCTGAGCGGCATGCTCTGTCCGTAGGCCTCCACCATCACGTCGTCGAGCAGGCCCGGCGATGCGCGACCCGTCTGGATCTTGGCAAACTCGCGGGCAAGGGCTTCCATGCTCGCGTCGAGGTCTTTCTTGAGTTTCTGATGGGCGCTTTCCACACTCATTTTTTCTCGCCTCCAACAACTGTCCCGATGGCCTCGCCGCAGATTGCGCGGCGGATGTTTCCAGCTTCCTGCAGATTGAACACCACGATGGGCAGCTTGCTGTCCATGCACATGCTGATCGCGGTGTGGTCCATGACGCGAAGGTCACGGTTGATGACGTCGATGTAACTCAGGGTGTCGTAGCGAACCGCGTCCTTGTGCAGGACCGGGTCCTTGTCGTAGACGCCGTCGACCTTGGTTGCCTTGAGGATCACCTCCGCGCCGATCTCGCGGGCGCGCAGGCTCGCGGCGGTGTCAGTGGTAAAGAACGGGTTACCCGTGCCGGCGGCAAAGACGACCACGCGTCCCTTTTCGAGGTGACGGATGGCGCGGCGCCGGATGTAGGGTTCGGCGACCTGGTGCATCTCGATCGCACTGAGCACGCGGGTCTGAACCCCGTGGCGCTCAAGCGCGTCCTGGAGCGCCAGCGCGTTGATGATCGTGGCGAGCATGCCGCTGTAGTCGGCCGTCGCACGGTCCATCCCCTGCTCTGCGCCGGTGACGCCGCGGAAGATGTTGCCCGCGCCCACGACCAGTGCCAGCTCGACCCCCAGGACCTGGATCTCCGCAATTTCATCGGAGATCCGGTCGAGCGTCTTCGACTCAAGGCCGAATGCCTGCTCGCCCTGGAGCGCCTCGCCGGAGAGTTTCAGAAGAACCCGCTTGTATTTTGCGGTTGCCGCCACGCTCACCCCCGCTGATGTGAAAAAGCCGGTCGCGTCGGAGCGGCCGGCTTCTTCAATTGCGCTGCTATCAGTTCCCCAGCGCTTCGGCCACTTCCGCGGCCAGGTTGGACTCTTTCTTCTCGATCCCCTCGCCCAGTTCGAACCGGGCAAAGCGACGGACCTGGATGTTCTCGCCGATCTTTGCGACCTTCTCGGTCAGCAGGTCCTTGATGGTCTGCTTGCCGTCGGGGTCCTTGACGAAGACCTGTTCGAGCAGGCAGTGGTCCTTGACGAACTTCTCGACCTTGCCGTCGGCGATCTTGTCCCAGATCTTCTCGGGCTTGCCCTGCTCTTTGGCCTGGGCGATGCCCATTTCGCGTTCCTTGGCGAGCACGTCGGGGTCGATGTTCTCACGCGCAACCGCGAGCGGCACGACCGGCGCGCCGGCGATGTGCATGGCGATGTCGCGGACGAGTTCCTGGAACTCGTCAGTCTTGGCCACGAAATCGGTCTCGCAGTTGATCTCGATGAGCACGCCGATGCGTCCGCCCATGTGGACGTAGGAACCCACCGCGCCTTCGGCGGCGATGCGACCGGCCTTCTTCGAAGCGGCCGCCAGGCCCTTCTTGCGAAGGAAGTCCTTGGCCGCGTCCATATCACCGTTGCTCTCGGCCAGCGCCTTCTTGCAATCCATCATGCCTGCGCCGGTAGCGTCACGCAGTTCTTTTACCTGTCCAGCAGTAATTGCCATGTCTCGATGTCCTTCCGGGTTCAGGCTTCGGGGGCCTGCTCGGCCGCGGCTTCGGGAGCCTCTTCAGCCTTCTTCTCATCCGCGATTTCTTCGCGGAGTTCTTCGGTTTCGTAGGTCTGGTAGGTGGCCATGCCGCCCTCGGGGGCCGCGCCCTCGGCCTGCTTGCCGGTGCCACGCAGGCGCTCGGCCTGCAGGTTGGCTCCCTCGATGCAGGCATCGGCCATTTTCTCACAGAACAATCCAATGGCGCGGATGGCGTCATCGTTGCCCGGGATGATGTGATCGATCGGGGTCGGATCGCAGTTGGTATCGACAACCGCGACAACGGGAACGCCGCAGCGGTTGGCTTCGGTCACGGCGATCGCTTCCTTCTTGGTGTCGATGACGAACATGAGATCGGGCGCCTTGGTCATGTTCTGGATGCCGCCGAGCGAGTATTCGAGCTTCTCGCGCTTACGACGAAGCATGAGCGCTTCCTTCTTGGTCAGGCGCTCGATGGTGCCGTCTTTCTCGGCGGTCTGGAGATCCTTGAGCTTCTGGATCGAAGCAGAGATGGTGCGGAAGTTGGTCAGCGTGCCGCCGAGCCAGCGCGCGTTGACATAGTACATGCCCGCACGCTCGGCTTCACGGGCGACGACCTCGGCAGCCTGCTTCTTCGTTCCGACGAAGAGCACCTTGCCGCCACGGGCGACGGTGTTGACCACCACGTCATAGGCCTTGTCGAACATGTCGACGGTGAGCTGCAGGTTGATGATGTGGATCCCGTTGCGGGCGCCGTAAATGTAGGGCGCCATGTTGGGATTCCAGCGGCGGGTCTGGTGGCCGAAATGGACACCGGCTTCCAGAAGTTGTTTCATCTGAATGGCCATGAAGGAAACCTTCCTTTCAGTCTGTGGGAGCACCGGCACACGCATGCAGCGCGCACGGAGCGACATCCCGGTGGTTTATACCTCCGCCCTCGAATTCCACCTCTCGCCTGTGTGAATCAACAGACGCTGACAGGGGCACGCACACGGTTGGTCAGGAACCTCTCCCGGAACTTCTCGCCGATGCCAGGCAAACAGACCAACCGGCGCAACCATCGTGCCCTGTCACAGATTCCTTCGTGGCTTGGCCGGCGAAGGTGGACACCGAAGACGTGCGAAATGGGGCATCGGCGCCCCGGGAGGCCGCCTACTATGGGATAAGGGACCTGCGATGGCAAGTCCTCCCATGGACGCGCGGCCCCCGGGCGCCTAGAATGGCCGGGCGATGCAAGAATCCCTGAAAAAACGGGCCCTGCTGGGCCTCATTGCGGCTTTTGCCCTGCTGGGCGTTGCCGCCCCCGCCCATGCCGATGAGGTCGAGTTCAAGGAATTCCGGCTCGTTGATGCCAGCAGTTTCTGGGTGCTGCACGAGAACAAGTGGGAGCGCCTCAAACTGGCCTGGGTTGACGGCCCCGACCAGAATGCCAACCGCCCGCTTTCCCACCGGCTGGAACTGCCCATGAATTACGCCGAGCTGCGCATCGAGTGGGTGCGCTGGCTGCGGCAGGTGGAAACTTTTCGCGAGCCCTCGCTGGCCGCGCTTCGCAAGATTCTCGAAAAATCCGACGACCGCACCTGGGAGGAACTGCCCGAGGCCGGCCCGCGCCGTCACTCGAGCGCCCGGCGCGGCACTTTCTGGGCACAGGTCGAGGTAGATGGCGACGACGTGGGCGAAGAGCTGATCAAGCAGGGCTGGGCCATCCCGCTGCTGCCCGCCGGCGTTGCCGAACCCGACAACTGGCGCGACCTGCAGGAAGAGCTGCAGAAATCCATGGACGGCTGTCGCGGCATGTGGCGCACCGTCCTGCAGCAGTGCTACCTGGCATCCGAAAACAAAACGGGCGGGAAGTAACTCCCGCCCGCTCGGCACTTCTACTCTTCAGAAAATAAGTTACGCAGCCTTGCCCGAACCGAAGTCGGGCTGCACGCCCAGTTCCGAGACGCGGCCCATGTCGATGGGGGCCGAGCTCTCACCGCGGCAGGCGAACCAGCACTTGTCGCAGATGTCGGCCTTTTCGAGATCCTTCTCCGTATACGACGAGTAGTGGGCGATGGGCTCGAGTTCGCTGCAGGGCTGCACCATCCCCTCTGGATTGACGTGGATCCACTTCTTGCCGGCTTCGCAGCCGCCGAGCGCGCCCTTGGCGAAGTACTCGGGGATGCGGCTCAGGTAGTAGTCGGAATTGCGGATGTGGCCGTGGGAGTGCTTCATCTCGATGAGCTGATTGATGACCTTCGCCACGTGGGGCACGTCCTCGGGGCCGATCATGTATTCGTCCTTGTCGGTCTTGAGCACCGAGTAGGTGCTGTAGGAAACCGATACGCCCAGATCCCAGGCCAGCTTGGCGATGTTCACCACGTCGTCAAGGTTGTCCTTCATAATAAACGTATTGAAGGAGATGCGATCGAAGCCGATGTCCTGGAAGTCGCGGCACATTTCCTTGATTTTCTCGATGTTGCCCGGAAGGCCGCGGCCCTCGTCGTGACGCTGATCGGGAAAGTCCACCGAGAAGTTGAGCTGCGAGAGGCCGGCTTCGAAGAGCTGCTCGGCCAGCTCGCGCGTCATGAGCGAGCCGTTGGTTACCATGGCGACATAGACGAAGGACTGCGCCTGCTTGATGCCGCGCACGATGTCGACAAGATCCTTGCGCAGCGTGGGCTCACCGCCGGAGATGGTCACCACCATGGGGCGGAATCGCTGGATGATCGGCGCGTAGTCGTCGATCACGGTCTCGGTCTTGGTCATCCAATAGGGGCAGAACCCGCAGCGCGCGTTGCACTTCTTGGTCACTTCCAGGTTCACCAGACGCGGGCGGCTGTTGACAGTCGAATCGACCCACTTCACCGCAGCCTTCGTCTTTTCCCACACAGTCAGCTTTCCGTTCGCCATTGCAGTCCTTCTTTCAAGCAGCTTCTTCGCGCGTTTTGCGCCCGCTCACGTCAATTCCGTCGAGCATCTCGGGGGCCTTCCAGCCCAGCAGGTTGAACACCGTCGGGAAGAAATCCACGGTGCGATAGGGTTGATCCTCTTCAATGGGGTGATTCGTCAGAAACGGTACCAGCATCTGGTGGCGCGTGAGCGCCCCGTGGCTCCCCATGTGCTCAGGATGCTCGAACCGCAGGCGCAGATCATGGCCGTCGCTGGCGCAAGCGACCAGATCCCCTGCCCTTGCGGACTCGAAGACCTGGGTGAGCTGCACCAGCGCGTCGGGATACTCCGAGTCGAAGGTCAGATCGAGGGCCTGACGATCATCCATCAGCTTGGGCAGACCGCCGTAACCGAAGGGATCGATGCCCGAGAGGACCTCGTAGGCGATCTTGCCGCCGGCCCTGCGCTCGATGCGGGCCATTCCCTCGCGGGTCTTCACCCGCACGGCGCCGTCCTCACCCGGACCGGCGAGCATTTCCACGCTCTCGAACTCGAGCATGTGGTCGATCAGATCGCCCAATCGCCCGCCGTCCATCTCTTCGAAGACCGTGCGCTCAGCCCATCCGCTCTTGCCCCGGAAGTAGAGGTTCGCCATGGAGTTTCCGCTTACCATCAGCGCCGAGTCGGCGTCGGTCCAGTGGCGGAACACATTGGGGTGGCTGTAGAGCTTGAACTTCTGCTCCATCAGATGCGCTTCGAGATCGAAGTGTGTGTGAGTCTCGGTCATCCCGTGGTCGGCGCTGATGAAGAAGAGCGTGTCTTCGAGGCAGCCGATGCGGTTCAATACTTCGCAAATCTCGCCGACGGTCTCGTCGATTTCCCGGTAGGATTCGGTGCACTCATCGGACTTGAGGTGCTTGTAGTGGCCGGTGTGGTCGGGCCCCGGAAGCGAGCAGAAGATGAAGTCGAATTCCTCGCACACCGCGCGGCGCAGGCTCTCGGTAATGGCCCGATGGATGAAGCGGTGGTCGGCGGTGTAGTGCGCCAGGATGTGATTGAGTCCGAGCTTGAAACGCCGGCGCGAGCGCGGCAGCCCGCGCGCGATCGGGTTGTGCATGTTGAAACTGGAGGGACGCAGCTCGAAGATCGTCGGGACGTCCGTGCTCAGATCCGAATTGAAACGCCACCCGCCGATGCCGCAGTAACTGCGCGTTCGCGAAATGCTGAAGGGCGATTTTTCGGCATAGGCCTGGCGGTCGAACCACCGGATGCCCGGCACGTTGCAGGGCCCGGGAAAACGTCCGGTCGAAAACGGTAGATACGCCGGTCCCGTCGTCGAGGGGAACACCGTCGTCGCCTGCGCGGCGGCGCCGGGATCGGTGATGAATTTCTTGATGTTGGGCAGCTCGCCGGCAGCCACAAGCTCACGCATGCGATCGGCACGCGCGCCATCAGCTAACAAAAAAATACAACGGTTGTAGAGGCCTGAGCTCATGCTGCTCCGGTCCCGATTCCTTCTGCCCTCTGGAGCCCGGGAGTTTCTAAAAAGGTGCGGCAGTTGCAGGAGTGCAACCTCACCAACGCCCAATGTCGCCTGTATCTGCCCGATTATAGTGTGATACAAATCACATTTCACTGGTCCTGCGCGGTCGTGGGGACAACCTCTCGCAGGTGCTCGCTTCCTCAGCCGCCATGCGCAAATTATCTCACGCACAGTGCCCAAGGTGTGGCCGCCATCACTACGCGGCCTCCAAGCCGGGTGCTATATAGACCATCCGTGAGAAAAAATCGGCCCATATTTGTGAGTTTTTCGCCCCTGCGCGCCCTGCTGGGCGCCTGCGCGCTCATTCTCTGCCTGGGCGCGGGGCCCCTGCTGGCGCAGGAATCCGCCCCCGCTGCCATGGAGGAATCCCAGCCCATGAGCGAGGAAGCACCGGCCCCCCGGGCCATCAGCCCCTGCGAGCACTGGCTGCAGACCCGCATCGGCGACAAGGACCCGACAGCCCTTGATCTCGAAGCCCTCCTGCTTGGCGAGAATGCCGCTCCGCCGACCCCCGTTTGCCGCCTGCGGGCGATCTTCCTGGCCGCCGATCAGGCCCCCGCCCGCGCCGAGACCCTCCACACCCTGGGGCGCTCCGAGGCCCTCGCACTGCTCCAGAAGCACGAGGGCTGGGAAGAGTTCGACGAGGGCGACATCGAGGATCATCTTCAGGAGGCAAATGCCGGGGACGCCCCCGCCCTGTTCTGGGTGGGCTACTTCTGGGGCCACCTGCTCAAGCACATGAATCCGCTCTCGGCGGGTAGCCAGCGCGGCGACGTCGTCGCCATTCTCGAGCGAAGCCTCGAGCTCTCCCCCGAGTATTATGCCGGGGCAGCCGATGTCTGGCTGGGGGCCTACTATGCCTCCCTGCCCCGCTTCTTCGGACGCGACCTCGATCGATCTGCTGCCCACTTCCGTCGCGGGCTCTCTCACGCGGGCGATCACATGGGGCGCCAATGGACCTTTGCCCAGTCCTTCCTCGCAGGCCGCGACAACGAGGCCTTCCTGCGCGAGCTCAACCAGATTGCCGGCGAAAAGCCCGAGCCGGGCACCCCCTGGTACATCGAAAACTACATCGCCTGGCACGATGCGCGCGCGGCGCTGCGTCTCAAATAGCCGCGTTTCCGCCGCTCTGAGTGCCTCTCAGCGCTGTTTTTCCCGACTTGAACAATGCCCCCTGCTGGTGCACCCTTGCGCGGCGCGAGGGGCAACCGCTCCAGGCGCCGGGGGATTGAGCACGTGTACATCATCATCGTCGGCGCCGGCGAAGTCGGCGGCTATCTGGCCCGCATCCTCATCGAGGAGCGCCACGACGTGGCCATCATCGAGGCCAACGAAGACCTCTGCCGGGATCTCGACGCCACGCTCGATGCCCTGATCATCCCGGGCAACGGCATCAGCCGCGACGCGCTCGTGCGTGCCGGCATCGACCGCGCGGACCTGCTGCTGGCCGTCACCGAAATCGACGAAGTGAACATGATCACCTGCATGGCTGCCGAGAAGCTGGGTAAGCAGGACCTGCGCACCGTGGCACGCGTGCGTGAGTCGGGCTACCTGGCCGGTGACGGCGGAACCATCTCGACCACCGATCTGGGGCTCGACCTGCTGATCGGCCCCGAGCAGGCGGTCGCCTCGAAGGTGGTGGAGCTTCTCCACTACGAAGGCACCGGCGAGATCACCCACCTGGCGAACGACCAGATCGTCCTGCTGGAGCTTCCGCTCACAGCCGACTCACCCATGGTGCATGAGTCGCTCTCGAATCTCCGACCCGACCTGCCGAGCCCCTCGCTGGTTGCCGCCGTGCGCGGCGCCAAGGGCCTTCGCATCCCTGGCGGCGACGACACCCTTGCCGTCGATGAGCGCGCCTACGTGATCACCACGCCAGAGAACATCGATGAGTTCCTCATCATGTCGGGCAACCCCTGGCATCATGTAAAGCATGTGCTCATCGTCGGCTGCGGAAATATCGGCTACCACGTGGCCTCGCAGCTCGAACAGCAGCGCATCTTCCCCACCATCGTCGAGCGCGACCACACCCGCGCCGAAAAGGTGGCCAAACACCTCAAGCACTCCATTGTCCTGCACGGCGACGGCACCGACCACGACCTCATGCGTGAGCAGCTCGAAGAGGCCAGCGACGCCGTGGTCGTGCTCGTCGAAGACGACGAGAAGGCGATGATCATCGGCTTGTTCGCCAAACATCTTGGCGCCAAGAAAGTGATCGTCCGCTCCGACCAGCTCGACTACACGCCGATTGCCCACAAGATGGGTCTCGATGCGCTGATCAGCCCGCGCCGCGCGGTGGCCGATGCCATCCTTCGCTTTGTGCGCCGCGGCCCCATTGCCTCGACCGTCATGCTCGGCGACCACGAGGCCGAGATCATTGAACTCAACGTGCCGGTCTCTCCCAAGAACGAAGCGCTCATTCGCTCCCCACTCAAGGAAATGACCTTCCCCGAGGGCGCCCTGCTCGGCGCCATCGTGCGCAACGGCCGCACAACGATTCCCACTGGCGATACCATTCTCGAACCGGGCGACCGCCTGCTGGTCGTCTCGCTGCTCGACGCCATTGCCGGCGTCGAAGACCTGCTGCAGTAGGAACGCCGTGCGCCTGAGCGTCATCCTGAGGATTCTGAGCCGGCTGTTGCTGGTCAGCGCGGCGGCCCTGTTCGTTCCGCTGGGCGTGGCAATCGTCTATGGCGAAGAGCACCTCATGTACTGGCTCCTGCCGGCCGTCGGCACCATCGCCGTGGCACTTGGCATTCAGGCGCTCCCCATGCTGCGGCGCTCGCGCATGGAGAACCTGCGACGACGCGAGGGATTTGTGGCCGTCACCATGGGCTGGCTGGCACTCACCCTGCCCACCGCGCTGGCCTATTACTTCTCGGGCGAGTTCGCGGGCTTTGCCGAGTGTTTCTTCGAGTCCATGTCGGGCTTTACAACCACCGGCGCCACGGTGCTCACCGACATCGAGTCCCTGCCCCCCTCGGTCGTCTTCCAGCGATCTTTCTCCCACTGGATCGGCGGCATGGGAATCATTGTCCTCTCGGTAGCCGTTCTCCCAGAACTGGGCGTGGGCGGCATGCAGCTCTTCAGCGCCGAGTCGAGCGGCATCGACTCCGACAAGCTCGCCCCGCGCATCCGAAGCACCGCCCGCCGGCTCTGGACGATCTATGTGGGAATGACAGCCATCGAGCTGGTGCTGCTCCTCCTTGGCGGCATGACCCTTTTCGAGGCGATCCTCCACGCCTTCGGCACAACCGCAACCGGCGGTTTCTCCAGCCGCAACGCTTCGGTTGGCGCCTTCGACAGCGCCTACATCGACGGCGTGATTACGCTCTTCATGTTTCTTTCGGGAATGAGCTTTGCGCTGCAGTATCGCGCCTTTGTCGGGATGCGCCCGATGCGACTGGTGCGCTCGCCCGAGGTGCGCTGGTACACCTACATCACGGCGGCCGCCATCGCGATCGTCACCTGGAACCTGCTCGACCAGGATGTGTACGAAAGTCTCAGCCAGGCGTTTCGTTATGCGAGCTTCCAGGTCGTTTCCATCATCACGACGACCGGATACGGCACCGCCGACTTCGACCAATGGCCCGATGCATCGCGCCTGTTACTGGTGCTCCTCATGCTGATCGGCGGCTGTGCGGGATCGACGGCAGGCGGCTCGAAAGTCGTGCGCCTCTACGTGGTGGTCAAGCACGCGGGCGCGCAGTTAAAGCGCCTCGTTCGCCCGCGCATCGTGGTTCCCATCCAACTTGGACGCCGCGAGGTAACCCGCGAGACTGTCGAGGGGATCCTCGGCTTCTACCTGCTCTACATGGGGGCCCTTCTGAGCGGCGGGCTCGTCATGACGATTCTGGGCATGGACCTGGTCAGCGGCTTTACCGCCGCAGCCAGCGCGCTCAACTCCATCGGCCCGGGCCTTGGCACCGTCGGCGCGGCGCGAAACTTCGCCGAGGTTCACCCGGCGGGCATGTACCTGCTTTCGTTTGGCATGCTGCTCGGACGCCTGGAGATCTATACCGTGCTGGTGCTCTTCTCCCCGCACTTCTGGCGAAAGGGCTGAGCCATGGCCCGTCCCGCCGATAAAGCAACGGATACGGCCTTCGAGCCGCGCGTTTTCGATGAGCAGGCCATCCAGAGTCCCGGCGGCAGCAACTACCGCCTGCAGGTGGGCGAGTACTGGACCGCGCGCCAGCGCCAGATGCACCCGCTCCACTACGCGGTCTCCTACCGGGCGAGTTTCAAGCCAGAGCTGCCCGACTACTTTATCCGGCGATACACCAGGCCCGGCGAGATCGTCTTCGATCCCTTTTCCGGGCGCGGCACGACGGCGCTGCAGGCCAACCTTCTGGGGCGCGTTGCCTGGTCAGCGGATGTGAGCCCGCTGGCAGAGCGCCTGGTCTACCCCAAGACGCACCCGGTGAGCTTTGCGCAGATCGAGGAGAGGCTCTCGCAGATCGACTTCGAAGGAGAAGACCCCGCCTCCGATCGCGCGCGGCTCAAGCCCTTCTACCACGCACAAACCCGGCGTGAGCTCCATGCGCTTCGCGCATATCTGAGTAGCCAGCGCGACGACGTCGACCGCTTCATCGAGCTCATCGCCCTCTCGCGCCTGCACGGGCACTCGGCCGGGTTCTTCTCGCGCTACTCTTTCCCGCAGATTTCGGTGAGCCCCAGAGCGCAGGAGCGCATCAACAGGACCCACGACAAGACCGCGTCGTACCGCTGCGTTCCAAAACTGATTTCACGCAAGGCAAAGCGGACCCTCGGCGACGAATCGGCGCTGGAGATCCGCAAGGTGAGCGCGAAGAACCGCCACTGGGTCGCCGACGTGCGTGATCTCACGGATCTTCCCGCCGGTAAGGTGAGCCTCATCGTCACCTCGCCCCCGTTCCTGAACAAGGCCGACTACATCCAGGACAACTGGCTCGAGAACTGGTTCCTTGGAATCGAGCCGGAGAGCTACAGCAAGGGCGTGGTGCAGACCCACGATCTGCCCACCTGGGAGACTTTCATCCGCGGGGCGCTCTTCTCCATGCACCGCGCGCTCAAATCCGGCGGTCACGCCGTCATCGAAGTGGGCGAAGTGGTCAGTCGCAAGGAGCTCGTCCACCTCGACGAGCGGGTTGTCGCTATGGCGGAGAGCCTTGCCGGTGATGGTCAGAAGTGGGACGTGCGCGAAGTGCTCATCCAGCAGCAGGAGTTCACCAAGCTGGCGAACTGCTTTGCCGTCGACAACAACAAAAAAGGCACAAACACCAACCGGATGGTGGTGCTGCGGAAGGTCTGATTATTTCAGGCCGCGCGCCTTTGCACGCTCGAGAATTTCGCCGGCCACCTGGGTGCGGCCGAGTTCCCGCAACAAACGAACATAGTGCTGGACGACCTGCCCGTAGCGCGGATCATCGGCTGGCAGCTTTGCCTCAGCGATGTCGTAGGCGCGGCCGATGAGAAGCTGCGCCTGGGAGAGCTCGTTACGCACCACGAGAATCGCCGCCCAGCCGAGCAGCGGGCGAATGAGTTCCTCGTGCACGTCGCCGAAGTCTTTCTCACGCAGGGCAAAGGCCTGGCGGAAGAGCGACTCGGATTCGTCGTAGCGTTTGCGCTCAAGCAGGAACTGGGCGTGGGCGAGCATGGGGCGCGAGACTTCGTGGTGAGCCTCGCCGAAGACGTCGGCGGCCTTCTCGGTGGCCTGCACGAAGAGCGGTTCGGCTTCCTCATCCCTGCCCTGCCCGGCGTAGGCGCGGGCCGTTGCGGTCAGGATTTTCGAGTAACCGATGTCGGCGGGGTCGAGCACGGCCTCGGCGGCGGCCATGGCCTTGCCGCAGACCACCTCGGCCCGCACGAAGTCGCGGTTCTCAAAGGCCTCTTCGGCCTCGTCCAGCAATTGCTTCCAGCTCTGATCGCTCACGCCGCTGTGTTCTCCGGAGTTCTCTGTTCAACAAACCGTATCGCGCGTCCGCGCCCTTGGCCAGCGCGGCGCCTATTTTCCAAGGGCCAGACTCGCCGCCCCCAGCAGCCCCGCATCGTCGCCCAGCTCTGCCAGTTCCAGGTGCAGGCGGCTTCCCGGATACCGGAAGGCCCGGGCCTTCGCCGCGCGCCTGAGCTCGGGCAGGAAGAAACGCCCCGCGCCGGCGACCTTGCCACCAATCACCACGCGGTCGATGGAGAGCGCGTTCACCAGCCCGCCGATGGACTCGCCGAGCGCCCAGCCAGCGCGCTTCCAGATGGCGCGGGCCTGCGCGTCGCCTGCCACAGCTGCCTCGAATACCTCGCGAGCAGTGCGGGCGGTTTTCCCGTCCAGTTTGATCGGCTTTCCCGCGCGCGCGGCCTTGCGCGCCGCGCGCTCGATTCCGGTTGCCGACGAGATTGTTTCCAGACACCCACGCGCGCCGCAGTTGCAGCGCTCGCCGGCGGGATCGACGAGCATGTGACCGAGCTCGCCGGCCATTCCGGACGGGCCGTTCCAGAGCTTTCCATCGAGCACCAGCGCCCCACCCACACCCGTGCCCAGCCAGTAGGCGACCACCGTCTGCGCGCCTTTGGCGGCGCCGAGCCAGCGCTCGCCAAGCAGCGCGGCATCCACATCGTTGGCGAGCAGCACCTTTGTCCCAAGCGCCTCTTCGAGCCGGGGACCCAGGGCGAAGTTCTTCCATTTGGGGAACTGGGGCGACTGGGTGACGATGCCGCGCGCGGCATCGATACCGCCGGCAACGCCGATCCCGATGCGCGGCATGTGCTGGAGACCGGCATCGGCCACCAGTCCGCGCGCCGCGCTCCCAAAAAGCGCGATCATCCCCGCCGGGCTCTGCCCGTCGGCAGAAGAGACCTCCACGCGCGAGATCAACCGGCCGCGCGCGCTGATAAGTGCGCAGCGCAGGTTCGTGCCACCAAGATCGGCGGCGAGCACGACATCGACCTTGCTCAGGACCTTCTTGGTCGTCTTCTTGCGTGTTTTCTTAATGGCCGGGCTCACTTACTCTTGGCGTCGTTCCCCTGATTGTGCTGAGCCAGCAGGAAAGTGGCAAGTTGAACACCGATCTCACCGAAAAATTTTCCGCGCTCGCCTCAGAGGCCTTTGTCCACGCACTCGAGCTCTCCGACCCCGCCCTGCTGGTGCGCGAGCAGCTCGAAATCGCGGGCGGCTCCGTGCGGACGGGAAAGCGCACCTGGGAGCGCGCCGGGCGCGTAGCAGTGATTGCTGCCGGCAAAGCCGCTGCGCCCATGGCGCGCGCGGCGGCGCAGGTGCTGGGAGGGCGCACAAGCGAAGGCCTTCTCGTCGCTCCCACGCTCCCGGATGAACTTCCCGCGGGCTTCGAGCCCATAGCCGCCGAACACCCCTCCCCCGGCGCGGGCAGCCTCAGGGCCGCCACACGCGCCGCGCGGATCGCAGGCGGACTCGGCGAGAATGACCTGCTCGTCCTGCTGCTCTCAGGCGGCGCCAGTTCCCTGCTCGGCGCACCGGCATCCGGCCTTTCACCAGACGCATTTCACCGCATCTGGGGCGCGCTGCTCTCGAGCGGCGCCGACATCATCGACATGAACATCGTGCGAAAGCACGCCTCGCTGCTGGGCGGAGGAAAGCTCGCGCTGCTTGCCGCCCCGGCCCGCGTCGAGACGCTTGCCATCTCCGACGTGCCGGGCGACGACCCGGCCAGCATCGGCAGCGGCCCGTGCGTTCCCGACGCTTCGACCTTTGCCCAGGCCCTTGGCGTCCTGGAGCGCTTCAACCTCACGCATGTCCATCCCGAAGTTGCGGGGCATTTCCGAAACGGCATTCAGGGGAAACTGCCCGAGACGCTAAGGCCTGAAGATCCGGTCGCCGCGCTGGCGGGGTTTACCCTGCTCGACTCGGCGCGCGAGGTTTTAAAGCGCATCAAGCTCCAGCTCACCCTCATTCCCGACGTGCGCATCTGGGAGAGCGCCCAGCTCGGCGGGATCGATTACCAGGTGCGGCGCCTTTTGAAGGAACTCGAAGGCGCGCCCACCGGGCGCCCTGCAGCCCTCCTTTGCGCGGGCGAGCCCACGGCGCCGGTCCCCCGGGATGCCGGCAGCGGCGGGCGGGCCAGCCATTTCGCGCTCGAATTCGCACTCACCGCAGAAAAAGCAGGCCCTGCCCGCTTCGTCCTGCTCTCGGGCGCCAGCGACGGGGCCGATGGCAACACCGGCGCGGCGGGCGCGCTGATCACCCACGAGAGCCTGCCACGCGCCCGCGCGCGGGGGCTTGCTCCCGAGGTTTTTCTCCAGCACTTCGATTCGGGTAGCCTGTTCGAGCAGACCGGCGAGGCGGTTTTTACCGGCCCCACCGGCACCAACGTCAGCGACCTTCGGATAGCAATCACATGGTGAAACTCAGAATTCTCTTTGCACTCTGCGCGCTGTTTCTTTCTGCCTGCGAGGAGCCGCCACCGGCCTCGCCCGACGAGGCCTCGCTCCAGCCGGAGATCGTCTGGGAGCTCCAGATTGAAGAGCCTTCGGGCCTTGCTGCGCTGCCGGACGGGCGCCTGCTCTCGGTGGGCGATGGCGACCGGGGAATCGTCTACGAGCTGGCCGTAAATGGTGAGCAGCTCTCCGTCACTCCCGCGAAGTTCAACCTGCGTGAGTTCGGGCACCTGCCCCACGCGGATTTTCCCGACAAGCAGGCCCCCGACCTCGAGGGCATCGCTCCCACCCGCGACGGGCGGCTGGCCGTGGCTGCCGAGTACTGGAACGAAATCTGGGAGATCGATCCGCGCCTGAAAGTCGTGGTCGGCCTCTGGCGTTTTCCCGAGATTGAAAACGATGGATCGATCGCCGAGTGTCTTGGCCCCACGCGCAATCACGGCGCCGAGGGCGTGGCCTTCGACCCGCTCCGCGGCATCGTACTGGGAATTCAGGAGCGTTGCCCGCCGGGACTCGTCATCTTCGAGGAGAAATCCGGGCGCGCCAAACGCACCTTCGCCCGCGCAGCACTCGATGAACGGCTGGGCCATGCCACCCCGCGCTACCAGATCACGACCGGCACACTGAGCGGCGCCGCCTGGGCCGGGCGTGCCGGCGCGTTCTATCTGCTCGACCGGCTGCGCCGGCACATCATCCTGCTGGAGGTGGGCCCCGACTTCGAGATCACCGAAAAAAGTCGCTGGAGCTTTGCCGGAACCTTTATCGAGCGCGGCAAGCACGCCCAGTATGGCAACGCCGAGGGCATCGCCCTGGCCGGTGACAAGCTGTATCTGATCAGCGACCCCGGCGAGGGTGCCACCTCCCAGCTCGCCCGGTTCGCCCTGCCCCGCTAGCGCCTTTCGGGGGCCCGCAGGGGCCGCAAAAAAGGCAACAATTCCGCTTGACTGGAACCGCGCTGGGGCCTATCCATAGCGCTCCAAACCGTCATTCGGCGGTCCGGTGCCCAGGTAGCTCAGTCGGTAGAGCAGCGGATTGAAAATCCGCGTGTCGGCGGTTCGATTCCGTCCCTGGGCACCATTTTTGTGCCTTTTTTGCGCCAGCACAATGCAATGGATTTTCAGTCGCAGGCACGCGATGCCAGCTTCATTCCCCTATTCACACGGAACAATCGAGGTCGGATTGCGGATCTCGCCGCCGGGGCCGCTAGGGGGTTTGATCACCACCCCGCCCTGGCGGCGCGCGCGGATGTGCCAGGTGCGAAGTGCGGCCGCGTCAACGCGGTCGGTGCCCGTGGGTGAGGCAACGCACCACTGCCCCTTGAAACGCTCGGGCAGCAGGTCTTTGAGGGAGCAGCCCTCTTCGGGGCAGGTATCGAGCTGGGCCTGGGTGACGCTGCGACGGTCCCCTGCAGGGGTTACCAGCGAGAGGACGATGGTTGCACCATCCCCGGCGGTTCCCTCCAGCGCCGATCCGAGCTGGCCCTGAGCGATCTTCGACTCCGGGAATTCCGAAGAGTGAAAGTCGATCCAGTAGACCTCGCGCATGCGGAGTTGGCCGCGCATCTGGCCCCGCTTGGCCGGCTTCTTTGCTGCGTTTTTGCCCCCTACGCCTTTACCGCCACCGGTTCCGCCGCCGCTACCTGTGCCGGCACCCGAGCCTTCCCCGGCAGAAGCGGCCTGCTCAGCGGGCGCTTCCATTCCGCCGGCCGCGCCGGTTCCCTTGCCGCGGCCTTCGCGACGGAGCGTCTTCGCCCCACGGGCGATGTCTTCCTCGCTCAGCAGTGACTTGCCCGGTCGCTGCTCCACGCGCAGGCGCCCGTCCTTGTTCACGAATCCGGTCAGCTCCGGACCATTTTCGTCCTCACGCATCCTGGCCACGTCGTAGGCAAAGTTGCTCCGCCCCTTGCCGGCGAATTCCGCCCACACAGGCCGGGCACCAACCATGGCGAAGAGAATGTCTTCGAGCCTGCACGAGGTTCGGAACTTGGGCCCCTTGAGATAGGTGATCTCGTTCTCACCCGTGCATTCGAGATCCTTGGTAGTGAGAATCCCCTTGAGTTCGTCGTCGTAGTAGACGTAGGCCAATTCCCCGGCTTCCTTGTCGGGAATCGCGCGGTCCCTGTATTTGACAGGCAAGTCCTGCTGGGTGGGCTCGAACTGGCTGCGCTCCCAGAGCGCCTGCAGCTTCTTTCGGTCCATCTCGGTGAGCCCGTTGCCTGCTTCCTGTTCGACCGGCTTCTTCTCACAGGCGCCAAGGCCCAGCACAAGCAAGGTTGCCAGCATCAAGATCGAGCCACGAATCTTCCGGTTCATCTCGCCTCTTCCTGAGCGGCCGCGCGGGCCGCCTCACGCGCGGCCTTTTCTTCGGCGGCACGCTGGTCTGCTTC
>JAGRBM010000511.1 GCA_020434085.1 Chrysiogenia bacterium
AAATCGCTCGGGATCAAGAAGCGGCACTGGAAACTCGATCCCGTCCGCGATGACCATGCCCTGCCAGGCCTTCTCGGAGGGCGTTTTGGGAGACCACGCATAGGTGCCGGGGTCTCCGGCACGCCGCAGGTCGAAGAACACGTCGCTCACGTAGTCACGGCCACGCCTCAGCCCGCTTTGCAGAAGCTCCTGCACGGCCGGAAGCGGCACGAGGGCCTTTGCGGTCTTTGCATCGAGATTTCCGCCGAAGCCCAGAAACCGGTGCGCGCTCATGCGGTGGCCGTCGGTGGCGACGGCGATGAGGTCTCTCCCGTCTTTTTCAAAGAGAACGGCCGAGAGATGCTGGCGGTTTGCATCGCCGCGAAGCGCCGAGAGGATTACCCGCGAGAGCCCGTCGTAGAGCAGCGCGCCCTGCGAGAGATCAACGCGCGGCGCCGCGCCCTTCCATGCGGCCTTGTCCTGAATCGGCAAAAACAGCGCCTGGCCGCGCCGGCGCGTTCCAATCCGCGAGAGATCGGCAACGCCGGCGGGCCGGTAGCGCCCCACGACGTGAATGCGAAACCCCGCCTTGCTTTGCAGGAGAAAATCATCCCCGCCGGTCTCGATTTCGAGATCGTCGCTGGAGACAAGGGTGAGCCGCCGGATGTTCGCGGCGTCTTTGGGATGGACCTCGCAGAGATACTCGTGGACCTCTGCAAAGGCCGCCTGCATCCGCGCCGCGAACTGGTCCGCCGTGGCCGGGGCGCCAAGCAGCGACCCTCGCCAGAGCCAGGTATCGCCATCAAGGTAGTATTCAAGTAGCGGCCAGTCCGCTCGTTTGGCTGCTTTTGCCATGTTCTCACCAGGAAAATCTGAGCCCTGCCATCGCCTGCCAGCCGGGCTCAAAACGCTGCGTTTTGATGAGGCCGCCGCTACCCTGCGCGAAGAGCGAGAGGCGCTCGCTTACGCGGTGGCGGTATTCGAGCGCGCCTCCCAGAAAGTCCGGCCTGCCTTGCAGCCCCAGCTCCAGCGAGCCGCTCTTTGGAGCGAGCACGCCCACCTCGCTAAGACTGCGAGCAAGCTCGCCCGCAGGGCTCAGGCCCCCGCGGGCACCACCGCCAAAGGGGAGGCTTCGCCCCCACTTTTCACCAGGTTCAGGTCGTGGACGGCGGCTTCGACTTTGCCGGCCAGGAATTCCTCGACCTGATTTGCGGATGCGAGGCCCAGGATCCTGCCGAGCTCGCCGATGCCCTTGGTGCCGAGGTAGGACTTCAGGGCATTCAGCGCCCGGCGCTTGGCCTCCTGACGCTCGGCGGGCTCCAGCTTTCCGTCCTCGCGGGCGCTCTTCAAAGCATCGGCATAGGTCTGGGCGACGCTTTTTACGGCCGTGAAGACCGCCTCATCAAGTCGCACCAGCACGCCGCGAAGGTATTCACCTTTCACCTTCGCGGTGATGAGCTTTGCCAGCCACGCAGAGAGAAACGTGAGCCCGGCCACGAGAATGGGGGTGAGGATTTCGAGGATACTTGAGAAAATTTCGCGCTTGTCCATGGGATTCTCCTTAGCTTGCCACCTG
>JAGRBM010000512.1 GCA_020434085.1 Chrysiogenia bacterium
TGATGGGGGTGAGTGATGGGGCGCTTAGCGCCGCGGTGTCGGAGGCCGGCGGGCTGGGGACGGTCTCGACCGCGACCTTCGGTCCCGAGGGCACCCGCAAGGAGATCGCCAAGATCCGCGAGCTCACGCAAAAGCCCTTCGCGCTCAACATGCCGATCTTCCACCCGCAGACGCCAAGGCTCGTGGACATCGCCATTGAAGAGGGCGTGAAGATCGTCACCACGGCGGCGGGCTCGCCCGACAAATACACGCAGCGCTTGAAAGACGCCGGCATCACGGTGATCCACGTCGTCTCCTCGGTGCGCACGGCGATGAAGGCCCAGGACGCTGGCGTCGACATCATCGTGGCCGAGGGCGTGGAATCGGGCGGCAAGGTCAGCCCCGACGAAGTGCCGACCCTCTCGCTTATCCCGCAGGTGGTCGATGTGGTGAAGATCCCCGTTGCCGCCGCGGGCGGCTTCGCCGACGGGCGCGGCCTGCTCGCCGCGCTGGCGCTCGGGGCGCAGGGCGTGCAGATGGGCACGCGCTTTATTGCCACCGACGAGGCCCCCGTGCACGCCAACTGGAAGAAGGTGCTCGTCAACGCCGGCGACGCCAGCACGGCCGTGGCCTGCCGCAAGAGCTCGCCCACGCGGCTCATCCGCAACGAGTTCTTCGCCGAGCTCGACGCCCAGGACCAGCCCGGCAAGAAGGCCATGGACTACATGATGATCCAGGGCGCCGGCATGGCGAAGATCCCCAATGATGCCGAAGGCACCCAGGGCAACTACACCGCCGGTGCCGGCGCGGGACTCATCCATGAAGTCGCGCCGGCGGCGCAGGTGATTGCGAAGATCATGGCTGAGGCGGAGGCGCAGCTTGCCGCGCTGGAGGGGCTGCGGGGGTGAGGCGGACGGCTGTCCTCGTTGCCGCACTCAGCGTGGCGCTCATGGGGAGCTGCATCTCCAAGAAGGTGCCACATTTCCACAAGATTCCGATTTTGGGGGACCTGTTTCTTCCTTATGGGGAATGCCCCACCGAGCCGCGAATTGATTTGAACGAAGAGACGCGCTGCGATGGCGCTGCTGGCGAGCGGTTCGAAGATTGCGGGCACAAGGTGGCGATAACCTTGATGAATGATCGTGCCGCCGGAGGTGGTTCCGTGGGAAAAAATGAAACAACTACATGGTGCGGAGAGGTCGTCGCTGCCGCTGACCGATACCGCGTGTTGGTGACGCAACATCGGATCGGCACAGCCGGGCTCGCCTACTTCTCGCGCGCGTGCCAAAAGGGACCTGTTGGTGACTCAGAGCATCACGTGGGCTTCTGGAAAGCAGGATTTTCCCAGATGGAAGTTTTGCCCGACAATGTCGAATTTGTGACCAAAAGACCACAATATACTTGTGATGAGAGCCGGCATTGCCAGCTGGCAATCAATCCCCCGCTTCCGCCCAATCAGGTTGAGTGCGACGTATTCTAGACCCCAGCCGTCTCCATCACCGCTGCCTCACCCTCTTCCGCGCGTGCCGGAAGCGGCAGCGGCCGCATGAGCACCAGCAGCGCCGGCAGCAGGAAGAGGTCGGCCACCACGGCAAAGGCCATGGTGAGCGAGGTGAGCAGGCCGAAGTTGCGCACCGGTGAGAAGTTCCCCGCAAGCAATACAAGGAACCCGATGGTCAGGATCGTCGAGGTGAAGACGATGGCCGGGCCCACGTGGCGGTGCGCGGCGTGGAGGGCCTTGGTGTAGTCACCGTGAAATTCGAGCTCGCGGCGGAAGCAGCTCAAATAGTGAACCGTGTCGTCGACGACGATTCCCATGGCGATGCCCGCGACGAAGACCGTTCCCGGATCGAGCGAAATGTTCGCATAGCCCATGATCCCCGCCGTCATGGCGATGGGCAGCCCGTTGGGAACCATGGCCAGCAGGGCAAGGCGGAAGTTCCCCGCCAGGATCCACATGAACAGGAAGATCACCGCGAAGGCGCCGCCGAAGCTCTTGGCCTGGCTTGTCATCAGCAGATGATCGAAGCGCCCGTAGAGATCGATGATCCCGGTGATGTGCGTCCGGTAATCGGGCAGCCACTTTTCCAGCGCGTCTTTCATCCGGCTGACCACGCTCTTGTAGTTGGCGCTCTTGCCGCTCATCGCCATGGTGGTGATGCGCAGGCGCGAATACTCGTAGTTGACATACTTTTCGATCTCTTCGTCGCCGCTCATCTCGGCCAGCAGCAGATACTGGGCCACTTCCTCGCGGGTGTCGGGGACGCGGTGCTCGGCGCTATCGCCCGCGTGGAGTTCCTGGTTGATGAGCTTGAGGTAGTCGGCTGTGGAGAGGCTGTTGCTCACCACCGGCAGCGCTTCCATCTTCGCCTGCACGGCGTCGATTTTGCGCAGAAGCTCAGGATCCTTGCCGCCGTCCTCCTCGGTTTGGACGATCACTTCGAGCGGTGCCAGGCCGGTGAGATTGTCCTGAATGAACGTGAGCCCCTGGCGCACCGGGTGCGAGGCGGGAATGAACTCGAGCATGCTGGACTCGACCCGCAGGAAAACAGCCCCGATCAGGCACGCGCCCACGATGCTCAGCGAGGCCCACAGGATCTGCCAGGGATGGTCGGTGGTGAGCTGCGCGGTGCGGGCAAGGAAGGACTGCAGCGGGCCGTCCTTTTCCTCTTCATCCGCCCTGGGGCGCTTCATCCGAATTGTCAGGCGGCGCGGCCTGTCGCCCATGAACGAGAGAATAACCGGAATCAGGATGAGCGTGACGACGTAGGCGAGCATGCAGCCGATGCCCGAGAAAATGCCGAGCTGGCGCATGGGTTCCACGTCGGAAGTAACGAATGAGAAAAAGCCCGCCGTCGTGGTGAGCGAGGTGAACAGGCAGGGGCGCGCCTCATCGGCGATGGTAGCCAGCAGTCGCTCGCGGCGGTCGGTGATGCTCTCTCCCAGCGCGTTGAAGCGCGCGAGGATGTGGACGCTATCGCCGATGGAAACGGCCACCAGAATCGGCACGATCATTCCCACCGCCATGTTGGCGTAGTCGTTGAAGACGTAGAAGATGCCCATGGCGCTCAGCAGCACGGCGAACTGCAGGAATGTGGGGATGAGCGCGTGGCTGGGCCTGCCGAAGATCAGAAACAGCATGAGTGTCGTTGTGACGAATACCAGGGGGAAGAAGGTGTCCTGGTCCTCGCGGCTCAATGCATCGAATTCATAGTCGAGCGCTGGCGCCCCCGAGAGGTAGACCTTGAACTCGGGAAAGCGCGACTGCATGGTGCGCAGCACGTCCTTGACGTCCTCGGTGATGCGCGCCTTGACGGCAATGTCCTCGGTGTCCTCGATGCGTGCAAGGACTGCCACGGACTTGCCGTCGGCCGAGAGAAACTGCCCGATGAAGCTGGGGTCCGCGAGGGCCATGGCCCGGGCGCGGGCGCGTTCCTCGTCGGAGAGCTTGCCCTCGCGCGGAATCAGGGGGTCGATGATCAGCGAGTCATCGTCGCCCTCGATATGGCTGGTGGTGAGCAGGCTGCGCACTTCTTCAATGCCGCGCACCTGCTCGACCCCGTCGACGATCTGCTGCTGGAGCAGAACCGCGCGGGGGGAGAACACGTCGTCTGCGCCGAAGGCGATGGCCAGGAACTCATCGGAGCCGAACTCCTCCTTGAACTGGTCGTAGTAGCGGTAGCTGGGGTCGTCTTCCTCGAACCAGACGGGAAGGGAGTTGTCGACCTGCCGGATGTGGTGCACGCCGTGGGCGATCAGCGGGCCCAGCATCAGGGCCGCCAGAAGAAGTACGAGCGCCCGGTGGCCCAGGGACCACCGGAGGATTGCGACTGCCCATCGCTCAAATTGTTTGTGCTGATTCATAAGAGGAAGCTCCGCCCGCTCCTGCCTGACACTGCAGAGGCTAGCGGAGATCGCGAAAGCACAAGTATGACCTTGGTCATGTTTGCCCCGAAAGCACCCAAACAGGGCTTGCGCAAACTACTGGAAATACTGCAAAATATGCCAGCGGGGACCTAGCCGAACTTGTCAGGGAGGGGCCAAGTGTATTGGCACTGCGGGGAGGCTGCGCGTGGAAAAATGTCTGGTTCTGGCCGTCGATGACATGGCCTACATGGAGAGCTTCTACACCAAGTCGCTGAAGGGGCTTCCGGTGGAGGTTCACTTCGTCTCCAGTGGCGAGGAAGCCTGCCGCGTGGCCGAGAAGCTCAAGCCCCAGCTCATCTTCATGGACTTTCTGATGCCCCGCATGGACGGGGAGGCAACCGCCAGCATCATCCGTCGCATGCCGGGGATGGAAAAGGCGAAAATCATCGCCGTGACCGCCATCGACGAAGGCGAGGCGGCAAGTCTCTCGGGATTCGACGCATTCCTGCACAAGCCAGTGCGCGCCGACGACCTGAGCGATGTGGTCGCGCGATGCCTGGGCGAGGCTGCCGAGTAGGCGCCTTCGCGTTTCCGCAAAACTTCACTAACAATGGTCCCGGGCCGCGCGTGAAGGCGCGCCGGGAGGAACCGTGCCCAATCTGCTCCAATTCGTACTGAGCGCCGAGGACTCTTTCGTCACCCATGCCGGCCGCTTCTGGGACCGCGAGGTCTGGGCCAAAATCCTGTACGTGCTCAACTATGAGATCGTGAGCATCCAGGGCGAGCCGCTCACCCTGCGCAGCCTGCTCATGGCGATCGTCTTCCTGACCATCGGGCTGATGGTCTCCCGGCGCATCTCGCGCATGATCTTCCGCCGCGTGCGCCGCTCAAGGCGCATCCACAGCTCCGCGGCCGAATCGCTGGAAGCGATCACCTACTATACGCTCACGGCCTTCTTCGCCTTCTCGGCCCTGCGCATGGCGAATGTGCCGCTGACGGTCTTCACCGTGGTGGGCGGCGCGCTGGCCATCGGCGTGGGCTTTGGCAGCCAGAACATCATCAACAACTTCGTGAGCGGGCTCATCCTGCTGCTGGAGCGCCCCATCAAGATCGGCGATGTCATCGAGATCGACGGCACCTTCGGTACGGTCGCGAAGATCGGCGCGCGCAGCACGCTGGTTCACACGCCGGCCAACATGCACCTCATCGTCCCCAACAGCTTCTTCCTCGAAAAAGAAGTCCTCAACTGGACCCTCTCGGACAACGTGGTGCGCGTCGAGCTCACCGTGGGCGCGGCCTACGGCTCCCCCACGCGTGAGGTGGAGCGCATCCTGCTGGAGACGGCGAAGGCCAATCCCCACGTGATGAAGAGCCCCGAGCCCTACGCCTTCTTCGAGGATTTTGCCGACAGCGCACTCGTGTTCCGGGTGCTCTTCTGGGTGGACCTCGTCGAAGCGGTCGACCGTCGCATCGTTGCCGGACAGATTCGCCATGCGCTGGACGAGGCCTACAAGGCCGCCGGCATCACCATCGCCTTCCCCCAGCGCGACGTGCATTTGGATAGCCTCAAACCGGTCGAAGTGCGGGTGGTGAAGGATGATTGAGGGCATGGATGCAGAGGAAGAGCAGGGGGCAGAGCACCCGAGTCCGGCGCGCTCGTACAGCTTCTACGCAATCGCTTCACTCGTGATCTGGCTGACTTTCTTCGCGCTCTGGGTCGCGCACGAGAAAGACGCACTCGGCCCCGATCCGGTTGCCACCATGTTGGAAGCGGCCGGAACCATCCTGCTCTG
Source organism: Chrysiogenia bacterium (assembly GCA_020434085.1). Lineage (NCBI taxonomy): Bacteria > Pseudomonadati > Chrysiogenota > Chrysiogenia > Chrysiogenia bacterium. The sequence goes on from JAGRBM010000512.1 coordinate 5,640, forward strand.
GCCGGTTTATCTCTTCGTCACCTTTGCCGATCCATCGGAGGCACTGCTTGGCATCGGGTTCGGCATGCCGCTGAGTTTCGGTATCTTCTACGCCGCGTATCGCCAGAGCTTTGTCTGGCGCATCTTCTACGTCATCTTCAGCGTCATCTGGGGCCTGATCGGCCTGGCGGTTGCGGCACCCTCGCGCTAGGCGCACAGGCGCCGTTTGCTGAAGCAAGACGAGGCAGGGAGAAGGTAAATGTTGGAA
>JAGRBM010000513.1 GCA_020434085.1 Chrysiogenia bacterium
AGGGCGGGCGCGCCGATCAGGTCGCGCTCATCTACGACAGCCCGATCACCGGCAAGCAGGAAAAGTACACCTTCGCTGAGTTGCAGGACCGCGTCTCCTGCACCGCGGGGATGCTCAAGGCGCTCAATGTGGAAAAGGGCGACCGCGTCATCATCTATATGCCCATGGTTCCCCAAGCGGTGTTCGCCATGCTCGCCTGCGCGCGCATCGGCGCGGTGCATTCGGTGGTCTTCGGCGGCTTTGCCCCCAAGGAACTGGCCACGCGCATCGATGATGCCAAGCCCAAGGCCATTCTGACCGCCTCGTGCGGTGTGGAGCCCGGCCGCGTCGTGGACTACAAGCCGCTGCTCGACGGAGCGGTGGAACTGGCAAAGCACAAGCACGAGATCTGCGTCGTTCTCCAGCGCGAGCAGAAGCCCTGCCCGCTCAAGGAAGGGCAGGACCTGAATTGGGATGAGCTCTATGCGAAGGCGGAGCCCGCCGACTGCGTAAGCGTCGCCGCCACCGACCCGCTCTACATTCTCTACACCTCCGGCACGACCGGCATTCCCAAGGGCGTCGTGCGCGACAACGGGGGTCACGCCGTGGCCATGCAGTGGAGCCTCGAAAACGTCTACGGCATGAAGCCCGGCGAGACGTTCTGGGCCGCATCCGACATCGGCTGGGTGGTGGGGCACTCCTACATCGTCTACGCGCCGCTCATTACCGGCTGCACGACGATCCTCTTCGAAGGAAAGCCCGTGGGCACGCCGGACGCCGGCACCTTCTGGCGCGTGATTTCCGAGCACAACGTGAGCGCGCTGTTCACAGCCCCGACGGCCTTCCGCGCGATCAAAAAGGAAGACCCCAATGGTGAGTTCATCGACAAGTACGACCTGAAGTGCCTGCGCACGCTCTTTCTTGCGGGCGAACGCGGCGATCCGCCCACCATCGAGTGGGCGGAAAATCATCTCAAGGTTCCGGTCATCGACCACTGGTGGCAGACCGAGACCGGCTGGGCCATTGCCTCGAACTGCATGGGGATCGAGCAGTTCCCCGTCAAGAAAGGCTCACCCACCAAGGCGGTGCCCGGTTACGACGTGGTCTGCCTCGACGAAGGCGCGCACCCGGTCAAACCCGGCGAGACCGGCGCGCTGTGCGTGGAGCTGCCGCTGCCGCCCGGCTGTCTGCCCACCCTCTGGCACAATGACGAGGGCTTTAAACACGCCTACCTCGAACAGTACCCGGGTCACTACATGACCGCCGACGCGGGCTACATCGATACCGACGGCTACATCTGGGTGATGAGCCGCACCGACGACATCATCAACACGGCCGGTCACCGGCTCTCCACCGGTGCGATGGAGGAAGTGCTCGCCGCCCATCCCGACGTGGCCGAGTGCGCCGTCATCGGCGTGGCCGATCACATGAAGGGCCAGGTGCCCGTCGGTTTCGTCGTGCTCAACGCCGGCGCCAACCGCAACGAGGAAGAGATTCAGAGCGAGCTCGTCGCCATGGTGCGCGAAAAGATCGGCCCGGTCGCCGCGTTCAAGAAGGCCGCCGTGGTGGCACGCCTTCCCAAGACACGCTCGGGCAAGATCCTGCGCGGCACCATGCGCAAGATCGCCGACGGCATCGAATACAAGATGCCCGCCACGATCGACGATCCCGCGAGCCTCGAGGAAATCACGCAGACCATCTCCCACATGGGACTGGAGAAGCACGGATGAGCTTCCCCATTTCCGACGAGCAGCCCCATCAGCCCGGCTCCCACGAGTTCTGGAACGAGTCGTTCTATTTCAACTTCTTCGACAACGACGCGGGCTGGGCGGGCGCGACGCGGATCGGATTCTCGCCGAACCGTGGCAATGCCGACGGGTTCATCTGTCTGTATTTTCCAGATGGCGGCGGAGGCTTCGTGCGGAGCTGGCGTCCGCTCTCGGGCCGGAGCGAGGACGTCGAGGTCGCCCCCTTTCGCTACGAAATGATCGAGCCCTTCAAGACCTGGCGTGTCAGCTACGAGGGACCGGTCTTCTACTTCGAAGACACCGCGATGATGTCGGACTTCTTCCGCACGCATCTCTCGGCGCTGCCAACACGCCAGATGAAACTCGACCTAACCTTCACCTCCCGCCACGAGGCCTACGACTTCCATGCCTCGGGCAAGCGCAAGCTGCTGCCGGGTGCGAAGATCCTGGGCAAGCTGCGTCCGGACTACCTCATTCCCCACTGGAACGGCGGCGTGCACGCCGCGCGCTCGATCCGCGCCATGTCCGGGGCGAGCCACTACGAACAGGCCTGCCACTTCGAGGGCACCATCGCCATCGATGACAAGGAAGAGAAGATCTCCGGCACCGGGCAGCGCGATCACAGTTGGGGCGTGCGTGACATGCGCGTGCCCACCAACTGGCGCTGGTTCTCCTGCCAGTTCGGCGATGAGCTGGCATTCAACGCCACCCGCGTCGAAGTTCTCGGCCTCGAAGCGGTCGGCGGCTACGCCTACTACCAGGGCAGGGCCCAGGGCCTCAAGAGCTGGGACCTCGAAGTGCTGCGCCCCTCCGCCGACGGTCGCTGGGCGCAGGAGGCAAAGCTGCAACTGCAACTCGAGAGCGGCGAGCGCTTTACCTTTGCCATTGAAGCGCTTACGAACCTGCCCGTGGCGATCGCCACCGAGGGCGTGTGCACCGTCGTCAACGAGGCGCGCGCCCGCTTCCGCTGGGAAGAAACCGGCCGGGAAAGCTACGGCATCTCTGAATTCATGGAGCAACTCTACCCGTGATCGTTGGACTCGACTCCGGCAGCGCAAGGGACATCACACTCACCGGCGGCAAGGGCAGCGAACTGGCCGCGCTCGTCTCGCGCGAGCTGCCCGTGCCCGAGGGCTTTGTCGTCACGACCGATGCCTTCGCCGATTTTGGCGAGACATTCGACCTGCAGCTTCGCCTGGAGCGCCTGCTGCGTGACGCAAGTGACTTCGAGGCGATCGCCGAAAAAGCGGAGCCCCTGCAGGAGCAGATTCGCAATGCGGAGCTGCCCTCCGACGTGCGCGCGGCGCTCGCGACCTGGCTCAAACACTTCGAGGATCGCATCGGAAGCGAGTGCCGCTGGGCGGTGCGCTCATCGGCCGTTGCCGAGGATCTCGAAGGCGCAAGCTTCGCCGGCCAATACGACACGGTGCTCGGCGTGCGCGGCATCGACGAGGTCGCCCGCGCGCTGCTGCGCTGCTGGGCATCGTTTTTGAATCCCCACGCCCTGCAATACCGGCGCGACAGGAACATCAGCGAATACCGCGCCGCCGTGGTGGTGCAGCGCCTCGTGTCCGCCGACGCCGCCGGCGTGTGCTTCTCGGTCAATCCCGTGGACGGCAACCGCGACCACGTCGTCATCAACGCCAACTACGGCCTGGGTGAGTCGGTCGTGGGCGGGCTCGCAACGCCCGATACCTTCATCCTCGACAAGCAGGACCGCGTCATTGTCTCCAGCACCATCGGCAGCAAGGAAGTGATGACCGCGCTCGTCGACGGCGGCAGCGCCGAGCAGCCCGTGCCCGAAGACAAGCGCAACAAGCCCTGTCTGAGCGCCCACGAAGCCGCGCTCGTTGCGAGCCTCGCCATCCAGATCGAGGCGCAGGAAGCGCGCCCCGTGGACATCGAGTGGGCCATCCAGGACGGGCGCGTCTACCTTCTGCAATCGCGACCGATCACGACCCTGCCCGACGCGCCGCTCGGCACAGGGCCTGAAAGCCGGCCGCCCGAGGGCTGGGTCCCCGAGATGAACACGCCCATCGACCCGCGCTGGCCGATGTATTCCAACGGCAACATTTCCGAGGTGCTGCCCGGCGCGATCACCCCGCTCTCGTGGAGCTTCGTCGGGCCGGTCATCGAGCATTCTTTCCGCGCGCAGATCCTGAACTTCGGTGCCATGCCCGATCCGGGGCCCGAGCACCGCGTGCTGGGCTTCTTCTATCACCGCCCCTACATCTGCATCTCCTACCTGGCCGAGGCCGCCGGCAAGACGCCGGGCCTGAGCCCGGACACCATCTACGAGGAATTCGTCGGCAAACCTGAGCAACACACGCCCGGCTTCTCGCTCTCGGATCTCTCGCCGCGCGGGCTGCGGATTCTTGGCCGCGTGCTCGCCACGGTGGGCTCGCGCCTGCGCACGCTCACAAAGGATGCGCAGAAAGTGACG
>JAGRBM010000514.1 GCA_020434085.1 Chrysiogenia bacterium
CGCAAAGCCCGCGTGCAGCGCATTCGAGAGGACGTGGTAGGCGGCCACGTGGTCTTCGAAGAAATACCACTGCGCCGCGAAGCTGAAGTTCGAGAGCGGGCGCAGCTTGGCGGGCCCATCAAAGGCCGCCGCCCACCACGTTCCCAGGTCCCAGGGCCGGAACTTCGTCACGCCCGCGTTGTCCTGCAGGGTGGCCAGGTCATCGAAGACGAACACGCCGTCGAGGTTGCTCAGGCTGAAGACGGCAAAGACCAGGGCGAAGATCGCCAGCGCTAGCTTGCCCGTCGCGGGGATCTTTTCCTCGGCAGGTTTCACGCCGGAGCGCGCGGCTGATTTTCCCGACTTGTTGGTGCGTTTCTTTGCCATTGGGTGCGCCAACCATAGGCCGCGCGGGCCAAGGCTTCAATATGCCCGGCTGCCCTACACCACCGGCCCCAGGATCCGGGCGACGGACTCCACGCTCTTTTGCCAGGTGGAGCGCGCGGCAAAGGCCGCCGGATCGACACGCGTGGAGGCAAGCGTGTCCTTGACGAAGAATTCCTCGAGCCGCCCGGCGAAGTCCTGCCCGTAGACGTAGGCGTTGACTTCAAAAGCCAGCCGGAAGCTGCGCGTGTCCATGTTCGCACTGCCCAGGCTGCACAGCGCGCCGTCAATCACGATGCCCTTGGCGTGGAGCATGGAGGCTTTGTATTCATGGATCGCCACTCCCGACTCTAGAAGCTCTTCGTAGAAACTTCGCCCCACCAGGTCGGCCAGCGGGTGATTCGAGCGCTTGGGGACCAGCAGCCGCACATCCACCCCGCGCAGCGCAGCCAACGTGATCGCGCTGGCCAGCGTGGGATCGGGGACGAAGTAGGGCGTCGTAATATAGATCCGCTCGCGCGCGCTCTGGATCATGGCGACGGTGAGCTGATGGAGCTTCGAGAACTGCTGGGCCGGCGCGCTCGGGACGATCTGCACGTAGTCGAACCCCATCGCATGCGGCGGCGGAAAATGCCGGGGCTCGGCCAGCACGTTGCCGGTGGCGAAGTACCAGTCGCCGGCGAAGATTTCCTGTATCTGCGCGGCCGCAGGCCCCGAGACTCCCACCCAGGTATCGCGCCAGGGCTCCCCCTGCTTGCCGTGCAGGCCTGCGTAGGCATCACCGATGTTCATGCCCCCCACGCAGGCGCGAACGCCGTCAGCGACCAGTAATTTGCGGTGATTGCGCAGGTTGTAGACGGCCCAGCCCTTGAGCGGGCCCACAGGCAGGAAGCGCGCCACCTCCCCGCCTGCCTGTCGCAACGGCGCGAAGAAACGCTCGCGCGTGAGATAGCTGCCCACCGCATCGATGAGCAGACGCACCTGCACGCCGCGCTGGGCCGCGCGAATGAGAGCGTCGCGCATGCGCGTTCCGGTACGGTCACTCTGAAAGATGAAAAATTCCATGTGCACGTGATGGCGCGCGCCGTCGATGAGCGCTTCCATCCGCTCGAAGCTCTCCACGCCGTCGATGCTCACATCAACCTGATTGCCGCCGGTGGGCAACCACAGTCCGAGGCGCTGCGCCACGGTGATGAGCGCCGGATCGACGCCGTCGATCACGCCCTGCTCGGGCTTTTCCTGCCCGTCGCGCACCTGCACCACAAAGCGCTCGATGTGCTCGTTGGCGCGGGCCTTATCCTCGGTGCGGATTCGCAGGCGGTTACCGCCCAGCAGGACAAAGAAGAGAACCCCCACATAGGGGAAGAGGATGATGGTGATGAGCCAGGCAAGCGTGGCGCCCGGTTCGGCCTTTCGGCTCAGGATGCGCGGGATGTAGAGCAACGTCACCACGTAGCCGCCCACCGTGAGCGCTACCGCCGTCCAGATCTGCATTGTCGTCTGCTCGTCCACCGCGCGTCCCTTCACGAGTGACGCCCTTTCGGGCGCGGGGTAAAGCTACCGTATTTTGGCGGATTGTGGCGAATTACTTGCCCGCGGGGAGAATCACCTCGACGGTGATTTCGTCGTCCGAGCTGCCGGGGCCATCGGTGATGGCAAGACGTCCCTGATGGCGTGCCACCACGCGGTGGACAAAGGGAAAGCCGCTCTCGCCGGCGCCCACGCCCTCGCGGCAGGGCCATGAACAGCGGAACACCACTTCGCCGCCCTCCATGCGCGTGCCCAAATGGATCTGCGCGCCGGGCCGGGAGAGGCTTGCCAGCGCGCGCTCGATCAGGCTGTCCATCAGCCAGAGGAGTTCGATCCGCCCGCCGAAGACCTTCGGAGCGGCGGAATCGAGCGAGATGCTCACCATGAATTCCGAGGCATCGTGGCGCGCGCGCACCTGGGCGAGCGCGTCACTCACCAGCGCGTTGAGGCTCACCATTTCATGGTTGGCGGTTTGTTCGCGGCTCAGCCGGCCGAGTTCGGCCAGCAGGGTCTGCACGCGCGTCAGATGCGCGCCCAGTTGCTGGAGATCCTCGCGCGCGCCCTCTGCGCTCGCCTCGGCCAGCAGGCTGGAGACGAGCGCCCTGCCCTGCTCGGTGAGCAGTTCGAGCTCTCCGGTCACAGCGGCGGCGAGTTCGCCGGTCTGCACGCTGCGGCCGGCGCGCGCCAGGTGATGCTGCGTGGCATCGAGCCGCGCGCGCGTGCGCCCGAGCGCGCCCTCTTTCTCGATGAGCTGACCGCGCACGACCCACACCAGAAAGAAGACGAGCCAGGTCAGACCGATTACCCAGACGAGGTAGCTGCCGAACACCCCGGGGCTCAGATAGAGCGCCGCCAGCGCAGAGGTCGATGCCGCCGCGGCGTAACCCAGCAGGCCGAAGTACTCGCTGAGCGAGAGGCCCAGCAGAATGAGCGTCGCCATGATGAGACAGTAGACCCCCTCGCGGCGGCCGTAGATCAGCAGGATGAGCGGTGGGAGGCTCACGAAGAGGGTCAGGCCCGGAGATGAAAACGTGCCGATGTAGTGGAGCACCCAGAAGCACACCAGCGAGAAAAGCGTAAAGAATGCGTAGGGATAGAGCGCGGGTTCCTCGTCCTTCGCACGCAGCAGCCAGCCGCTTGCAGCAAAGAAGACAAAGATCGCACCGGCCAGCCAGAAGAGCAGGTTCATCTGGGAAAGCCCGGCCGGATCGAGCGTTTCGACGGTCTGGAGCTGCGGGAGCATAAAGCTGAAAAAGATCAGCCAGGGAACGTCCACTGCAAGGCAGAGAAGCGAGAGGTAATAGGTCTTGTCACGGGAATTGTTGGCCAGCAGCCGCGCGGCCCACTGTTCAATGGATGCAACCGGCTCAACGGGCTGGCTGCGAGCAACCCCGCCCCGGTCACTCACCTGCTGGTTCATAGGTGGCCGCTACTCCCCGGTCTCTTCGTCCCAGAACACTTCGCCCACGCCCTTGCGAAGCAGGCGCATGTGGCCGTCCTTGAGCTCCACAACCGTGCTCGGGTCCAGGTGCAGGATGCCGCCGTCGAAGACACAGTCGATGAGCTTGCCATAGCGCGCTTCGATGTCTTCGGGATCGTTGAGCATTTCCTTCTCTTCGGCCGGAACGTCAAATCGTGGGTCGGTCACGCTGGTCGTGATGATGGGATGGCCCAGTTCCTCGACAATGGCGCGGGGGAACGGGTGCTCGGGAATGCGCACGCCGACGGTCTTCTGATTGGTGGTGAACAGGCGCGGCACTTCGCGTGTGGCTTCCAGCACAAAGGTGTAGGGCCCCGGCAGGCGTGCCTTGAGCACGCGGTAGTCGGACTTCGAGACCCGCGCATATTGCGAGATATGCGCCAGGTCCGAGCAGATCATGGCCAGGGGCTTGCCCTGCTCCATGCGCTTGATCTGGTAGATGCGATTGACCGCGCGCTTGGAATGAAGGTCGCAGCCCAGGCCGTAGATCGTATCCGTGGGATAGACGATCACACCGCCGGTGCGCAGGATCTCGACGGCGCGCAAAACAGCCCGCCTGTCGCTCGATCCCGGATGTAGCTTCATTCGCATGATATGGAAGCTAGGTGCCGCATAGGGCCACGTCAAGGGGCTCCGGCGGCGAGGCAAACCGCCGAAGCAAGGATTGGAGAGAAAGGGTGGGTCACCCTCCCCTGGGGGATGGGGAGTGTGGGTGCACGGGGAGGGTGACCGGGAAAATGAATTGTTGAGCAATCAACGGGCGATGCCGTACTGATTGCCCTCGAGCCCCGGTTCAGTCCGGCGCTCTGCCACGCGGATCTCATCGACTGAGTAGTCTCCGCGCAAGTAACCTACGAGAAGTTTGACCGTCTTCACGTCTTCGCGTCCGTGCTTGGCGGCGTCCGCCAACGTATCGACCGCCCCACGGGGGGTGAACTGGTGAACGCGGAACGAGCGGGGCGAGATCATTCCCACAAAGGAATCGGCCACCTGCAGCACCGAGCGAATCTTCGCGAGCTTCTCGCGGTCATAGCCCGGCGCGTCGGGGACCCAGCGCTCGGCCGGGCTGTTGCGGTGGTGATGGAAGGCCAGCCACGCGGGCAGCGAGGGGCCCATAATCCGCGCAACCAGCACGCCCGAGCTCATCTCGTGACTCATGTAGGCCTGATATTCTTCGACCTTGAGGCGCGTGACGCTGGTGAGCACCCCGCGCGGGACGCGCGAGAGTCCGATGTCACGCAGCAGGAACCCGAGCAGGGCCTCCTGCAGGAGTTTTTCGTCCTCGTAGCACTGGCGAAGCAGCAGCCCGGCGAGCGCGGAGGAAATAATCACCTGCGCATAGGCCGAGGGGGAATGCTTTGCCAGGTCGTTGATCTCCGCCAGCAGGGCGCTGGGGATCTGAATGTCGCGCGAGACACGCATCGCTTCGAAACGCGCGCGCTCGGTATCGAAGATTGCGTCGTAGAGGGGATGGCGCAGGTATTTTTCCATGTCGCCGAAGAGCTGCGTGCGACGCAGCGAGGTGGTCATCGTATCGATGGGGGAGCGACGCTTGGCCAGGTCTTCGATGAACTGGGGGTTGACCATCTCGCCGCGCATGGCGACGGGCTGACCATTGGCGCTGTAGAGGTCGACGAAGACGCAGTGATAACGGCGTCCATCGGGTGCGCGATCACCCGTGGCACCACCGATTGTGGTACGAATGGTCTCGCGCCGTGTGCCCGGCGCGATGACCGGTCCCCTGTTGCCGTAACCTTGCTGCACTACCAGACCCCCTGGTGTCCAAATACATCGCGTCCGTAAGCCCTGTTCGGGCCTGTCTCAAATTGCCTGGGGGAGTAGATACAAGAAAGGCCACCCAAGCAGACAAGGCCCATTTCTGGACGCTGTGTACTCTGGCGGCCCGACTGGCGTGAGCTTCAGCGGATGAAGCCGGTAGCCTCGTGACTCTGCGTCCCGCCCTTTCGGGCGGTTTGCTCTGAGCAAAGTACCAATACCAAAAACTATACTACGAGGCCTTGCGGCCCAATTGCAACGATTTTTTTGCCGCGGGAAGCCCCCGCCGATTAGGCTTGGGAAATCAGTAATGATCTTGCATAGATTCAAATCTGCCCGATTCCTGATGTGGGGACTTCTCGCGCTGCTGCTGGCGGCCCCGGCCCATGCGCAGGAGCGCGTGCAGGCCATCCACAGCGCCGTCGCCCAGCTTGTCGAGACCTACCGCCAGGCCAAGTTCGCCGCCGATCAGGGGATGGAACCGACCCCCGAGCTTCTCAAGACCCGCGCGCAGGCCATCGAACTCATCGGCCAGGGGGGCCCGCTCGCCAGCACGCCGCTGCGTGAGGCGCTCCAGCAGGACAACCTGCCCGCCGGCGCGGCCTACATTATGGGGACGATGCTGCTGCTCACCGACGGCGCAACGGCCGGTGATTTCGTGCTCGCCCAGCTCAAGGAACGAGACCCCGCCGAAGACCCGGTCGAGGCTTTTCGCTTTGGCCATACCCTGATGATCGCAGCGCCCCACCACGGCGCTGTCTTTGCCGAGCGACTGGCCGAGCTGCCCAGCGAGGTTCGCTTCCCGGTGCCGAACGAGGGCATTGCCTTCCCTCTGATCGGCGGGATCGCCTGGCTCTATGCCGCCGGCGACACCGATGCGCTCAATGATCTGGCAGCCCTCATCGAAGACGTGAGCCGCCTGCCGCCCCATGTCTCGGACAACCTACTGCGCGTGGTGACCCAGCTCCAGCTCCACCAGCTTCTGCCGCTGGTCGAAAAACAGGCCGCCGCCGCTGCAGAGGACTCCCCGCGCCTTCGCGCGCTCATCTGGGCGCTGGGCCAGTTCGACGATCCGAAGGTCATCCCCCAGCTCGACAAGTTCCGCCGGACGCTGGGGGACCCGGTTCTTCGGCAGGAGGCGGTCTTCGCCCTTGGAGAGATCCAGTCTCCCGCTGCGCTGGGGCCACTTCGTGACGCTCTCTCGGACAAGGCGCCCGGCGTGCGCAGCTACGCGGTCTCCGGACTCGTCAAGCTCGGCACGCCCCAGGCGATCGCACTCATTCGCGAGGCACTCGGCGGTCCCGAAAGCGACCAGCAGGTGCAGGCCGACTACCTGCGCGCGGCGCGCGAGGCGGGCGATCGCACCTGGCGCGAGGCCCTGGCAAAGGCCGCCGAGAACTGGCCCAAGCACAAACTGATTGCCAAGGAAACGTCCCTTTCGCTCGCCCGCACCGAACCACGCAATCCCGCAGCGCCGCCGCCAAGCATCTGGCCCGGTGAGCCGATGAACGATCTGCCGCCCGAACGGCTCAACGAGCAGCTCTGGGATGTCATCAATGCACGCGGCCTTGGTTTTTCCCAGCTCAAGAAGACGGTGCTCTATTCGGCAACGCCGAAACACATTCAGCACCTGGAGTATCTTCGCACCCTGCTGGCCCGGGAGCTCTCGCGCCAGAACCTCGATACCTGGCTCGATGTGCTCAACACCCTGCAGCTCGTGCGCCGCCGCCTGCGTGAGGATCCGCGCCCGCTCTTCGCCCCGCGCGGCAGCCCCTCTCCATGAGCGCTCCGGCGGACTTGCAAAGCGCGACGGGAATGCCATTCTTCGCCGGCCCCACCGGGCGAGAGAACAATGCAGATTCAGGCTTTCATCTTCGATTTCGACGGCGTGCTGGTGGATTCCGAGCGCGTGCACTGGCGCCTCTACCAGGAAGTGCTGGGGCCCCTGGGGCTCGGTTTTACCTGGGAAGAATACACCGCCAAGTCGATCGCCCTTCACGACGTAGGCTGCATACGCGCCGTGGCCGATGAGCGCGGCAAGGCGCTCTCCGACAGCGAGTTCGCGCGCCTTGTTGCACGGAAGGC